>JANXEV010000037.1 GCA_025057985.1 Candidatus Aenigmatarchaeota archaeon | reverse complement strand
TCATTACAGTAACAGTATCACTTGTTATGTTGTACCTAACAATCTGATTAATATAACTTCCATCCCACCCGCCAAAACAATAAATACTATCCCCATAAGGTGAACAACTTAAGAGTCTCCTCCCACTCGGCAACGTTGCACTCCTTACAGTAACAATATTACTTGTTATGTTGTACCTAACAATCTGATTAATATAACTTACACCAAAGCCACCAAAACAATAAATACTATCCCCATAAGGTGAACAACTTAATCCTTCTCTTCCACTCGGCAACGTTGCACTCATTACAGTAACACTATTATTTGTTATGTTGTACCTAACAATCTGATTAGAAAGACCACTTTCACTATAACCACCAAAACAATAGATACTATCCCCATAAGGCACGCAACTCAATGCATATCTACCATTTGGTAAGGTTGCGCTCATTACAGTAACAGTATCACTTGTTATGTTGTACCTAACAATCTGATTAATATAACTTCCATCCCACCCGCCAAAA
>JANXEV010000036.1 GCA_025057985.1 Candidatus Aenigmatarchaeota archaeon | reverse complement strand
CATACTCTCTAGTTCTCCTTAAACAAATTGGAGGTGATCAAAATGGAAAAAATCACTGTTGAAATCCTGCTTCCATACTCTCTAGTTCTCCTTAAACTAATTCTTTTTTCTTTAACTTCCATATTCTCTAATTCTTCCTGCTTCCATACTCTCTAGTTCTCCTTAAACATGTAACAGATATTTTTACGGGGTGGTTGATTGGTTACGACCTTGCCTTCCATACTCTCTAGTTCTCCTTAAACTGGAGTTCGAAAGGCATCATCTTATTGACGAAAATAACCCAAGTCTTCCATACTCTCTAGTTCTCCTTAAACAGTTCCTTCCAGTAGCGCCAAGACAACACCCAGTCTTTGCAGGACTTCCATACTCTCTAGTTCTCCTTAAACCAAGAAAAAATAAGACAAATCAAGGAGAAAATTATGTTGACTTCCATACTCTCTAGTTCTCCTTAAACGAGAATAGCGGGAGAGTTGGAGAAACGCGGACTGGGGTGGATACTTCCATACTCTCTAGTTCTCCTTAAAC
>JANXEV010000035.1 GCA_025057985.1 Candidatus Aenigmatarchaeota archaeon | reverse complement strand
GACGAGAGCCTCCCAGAGGACTTCCATACTCTCTAGTTCTCCTTAAACTATGGGAGAAAAAGTCCAAGTTGTCCTTGAGACGTTTAAACACATTCTTCCATACTCTCTAGTTCTCCTTAAACCGGTCGAGGTCGCCCACACACTTGCTTCATCTTCTGATTCTTCTTCCATACTCTCTAGTTCTCCTTAAACAAAGAGTGGAAGAGGCACAAGAAATTAATGCTATAGTAGATATACTTCCATACTCTCTAGTTCTCCTTAAACGCTACCAAATACAGTAAAGAGACTAGTCCAACAAAAAATAGGTTTCTTCCATACTCTCTAGTTCTCCTTAAACCATTATTTTACTCAATTTGAATCTTTCGCCTGGGAACGATATATGCTTCCATACTCTCTAGTTCTCCTTAAACGCGGCTGGGTTTTTTCCACCCAGCCGCGCAGAGCTTCAGTATTTGGCTTCCATACTCTCTAGTTCTCCTTAAACTGAACTCTCCGGCACTTCTGACACTTCTGACACTTCTGCTTCCATACTCTCTAGTTCTCCT
>JANXEV010000034.1 GCA_025057985.1 Candidatus Aenigmatarchaeota archaeon | reverse complement strand
AGCAATTGTTTAAGGAGAACTAGAGAGTATGGAAGCCTTACTATATTGGGAAGTCGGCTACTTGGAGAGAAATACTGTTTAAGGAGAACTAGAGAGTATGGAAGTTTTTCATTCACCCATTATTAGGCTTGATGCTGTCGATAGTATCTTGTTTAAGGAGAACTAGAGAGTATGGAAGTCCTCATAGAATCACCTCCTGATTTTCTTTATACAAAACCTATTTAGTTTAAGGAGAACTAGAGAGTATGGAAGTATCGATTTTACCCAAAACGATATAGAAATCTTTTAAATTTTGTTTAAGGAGAACTAGAGAGTATGGAAGGTACTTGTTCTATTACTTCTCTGTTTTCCGTGAAGAAGATCTTGGTTTAAGGAGAACTAGAGAGTATGGAAGTCTTAAAACAAACTCTCTATCTACTTTTCTCACTCTCTCGTCTAGTTTAAGGAGAACTAGAGAGTATGGAAGTTTGCCGAAATACTTAGGATACTTGTTTTTGCGGCTTCTGGTCTAGGTTTAAGGAGAACTAGAGAGTATGGAAGCTTCTTCTTTTT
>JANXEV010000033.1 GCA_025057985.1 Candidatus Aenigmatarchaeota archaeon | reverse complement strand
GTGTTCACATTTTTTTGGAATTATTTCGAAAGTATCATTTTCTAAAATAATTTCTTTATACTTTTTGATGATTTTTACAGGAGTTACAGCATACCAAAACTCATCTCTTTTATTATGGTATTGTAATGAAGTGCATTCGTCTGGAAAAACTATAAGTGTTTTAATTGTTATTCCGTCTTCATATGAGGAATGTAAAAAATCTATTCCCCATTTTTTAACTTTAATTTTCATTCTCATTTTAATTAATAATTGCTGTTTAAAGATTTATTTTTTCTTGAGAATATTTTCGATTTTTGATTTTCAAACTTATACTTGAAAATTTAATATTAATTTTTCATTCGAGAAAAATTTTTTAATAATGCGCCAGCCGGGATTTGAACCCGGGTTACGAGCTTGGAAGGCTCGTGTCTTAGACCAGGCTGGACCACTGGCGCTTCGTTACTTTTATAAATTACTAATTCAAGGTTTAAATATGCCTACTGAAGAAATTATAAAAAAATCGATAAGAAAATTGAAGAAAAAATTTCCTGAGTTAGGTGAAGTATTGGAAAGAGAACTTATTCCTTTAA
>JANXEV010000032.1 GCA_025057985.1 Candidatus Aenigmatarchaeota archaeon | reverse complement strand
TTTACCTTGACAAGAGCAATGGCGGGCTCAGATTTATACCCATAACCAGCTTCGTCGACGTAGAAGGCCTCTCAGAATACTTGAGAGAGAAGACTGCTGAAATGGAGAAGGGAAGAAGCAGGCACATGGTAATGCTCGAACTCGCCCGAAAGCTTAGCAACTATATAGACAAGGAGAAACAACCCAAAGACCTCAACCTAGGAAAAATACTCACCAACATAATCCTCAGAAGAAGCTACGGCGCATTAAGCACATTCCATTATAAATTTAATTATTTAGGTATGATGCATTTCATGGATCCGTATAACTATGATGTTGAGAGGGTTATGCGTTGCGGCGTCCACTACGTTACCCCTGATATGAACGTCGTTCCGTTCTGCACTTTCAACGTTCTCCCGGAGCTCTACAGGGATAATGTTCAGAAAGAATTCTCAATAAGCCTTGAAGAGTGGAGCAGGCTTAAGCCTGGAACCGTTGGCGACAGGTCTAAGTACAAGAGGGACGTTAAGAAGCTTGCATCCGGAGAGACGTACAAAAAGACATATGAGGGTTTCCTTGATTAAGCTAGGCACTGCATCATGAAAA
>JANXEV010000031.1 GCA_025057985.1 Candidatus Aenigmatarchaeota archaeon | reverse complement strand
AGAACCATCTTTTTCCCATCTTTATTCTTTTTGCTCCAAGCTTTTCAAGCTTTTCTCGCAAATCTTCTATCACCTTTTTAAAGAAATCGTTCTCATCGTGCAAAATTATGCCATCTTCAACTATGTCGAGCAAAATCGGAGGATATTTTAAAATTTCCTCAGGAGTTCTAAGAATCGGTGAAAGATCGACAAAACCCTCTGTTTTTTCCAGTAAATCCTCTAAATGGCTTTCAACTTCTAAAAACTCTTCCTGCCTTTTTAATCTGCTCTTCGGCAAATCTTTGATTACGATCAGCAGATCTATATCGCTGTCCTTTCTTGCTTCTTTTCGAGCTAATGAGCCAAAGAGAACAACAGAAACAAGTCTATCTCCGTATTTATTCTTCAGAGCTTCAAGAAGTTTTTCGATGATGCTTTCGTATGGTTCCATCGAATTTATTATAGGAGATCATTTTTAAGTTTATCGTAAACTTTGGAATCAAATTCTTACAAGAGCGAGCAAAAGTTTAATATAAATTAAAAGAAAAACAAATCTTCTTCACCCTTGTTCACGAGCTTATATCTATAATCGTCTCTTATCGAGAGCACAAGCT
>JANXEV010000030.1 GCA_025057985.1 Candidatus Aenigmatarchaeota archaeon | reverse complement strand
AATGCATTCTCTACACCAGTTTAAGGAGAACTAGAGAGTATGGAAGAAATTTTACTTTTCTCAGCCTTTCTCTAAATTTCAAATAAAGTTTAAGGAGAACTAGAGAGTATGGAAGTCTTCTTCACTCAACAAGTACTTGAATGGGTCAAAAGAAAGTTTAAGGAGAACTAGAGAGTATGGAAGGTGTCGATGTCGTTAAGGAGGAAATATATATGGGGAATGTGTTGAGTTTAAGGAGAACTAGAGAGTATGGAAGCAAGAATTTTTTATCATCTACATCTTCGTCATCTATTATATGGTTTAAGGAGAACTAGAGAGTATGGAAGCTCTTTATCGCCACTGGCATTTTTCTAGATGGGTAAAATTTGTGTTTAAGGAGAACTAGAGAGTATGGAAGTTCGTTATACCACTTATCCCCGACTTTTGTGACATCGAACTGTTTAAGGAGAACTAGAGAGTATGGAAGTTGGGTTCCTCTCAGCAAGATCTGAGAAATTCTACCCAACTACCGAGTTTAAGGAGAACTAGAGAGTATGGAAGCAATATAATACCGTTAATTTCACTTTCTTTTATTCTCTCTTGTAGTTTAAGGAGA
>JANXEV010000002.1 GCA_025057985.1 Candidatus Aenigmatarchaeota archaeon | reverse complement strand
TACTATTCTACGTGCTTCTTCATCCAACCTATTCCAAAGAGGAATATTTCTAAGTCTTTCTAAACTTTGAATCGCAGCTGCAAGCTCATTATTTTCTGCAAATCCTTTGGCTTCTTTAATTATCAATTCTGCTGTCGTAGCATACTCTCTCTCCCACCTAATTTCATCTTCGATTACCTTTCTTGTCTCCTCTCCAAACTTCTCGATTCCAAACCATTCTTCAATCATTTTTCTCAAACCACTCACTAGAAATATAGCCACAAATATCGCACCTAAACCCCACGCACCGTATCCAATGAACTGTAAAATAAAATATCCCATCATTGTCCTAGTTGCATACATGGCAATAATGAAAGTAATAACTCTCCTTACATTTTCATTTAACCAACCTTCTAATCCGATCCCACCAATTATAGCATGAATAAGTACGAAAATAAAAGCAAAAGGTAGAATTAGATAAAAGATGTAAAAAGATATCCACCCTATATCTCCCTGCTCTGCTGGAAACTTCCCTGCTAAAATACAACTTGTATATGCTAGTGCATCATAAACAAATCCGCCGGCTTCTAGTTTTTCCTTAGATGGAAAAATAGTTCCTGTTCTACAATCTTCTAAATTAATTTCTACGACTAAATCTACATATGCACTTACAATACTCATCTCTATTATGATTATCAATAAAAAAATACAAAAATATGAAATTTCCCTTAACATCCGACTCCAACGCCCTGGTAAAAACGCACTAATTAGTAGGAAAATAGCTGTAATCAAAACAATATTATAAGCAGATATTCCAAGAATTTTAAACGATTCATCTACTAATCCCCAGCCAATTTTTCCAACTATTATATATGCGAAAGCTAGCTCAACAAACAAAAAGATTAATATTATACCAATGGCAAGACCAATTAATCTTCTTTTTACCATACTATTATATTTTTCTAAAATATATAACTTTAACATAAAGCTAGATTTTGAACTAAAACTAAAGATGTATCAGCAAAATGTATCAGTGTTTGATGCGCCAGCCGGGATTTGAACCCGGGCTCCGAGCTTGGAAGGCTCGTGTCCTAACCAGACTAGACGACTGGCGCATATTTTTCTAAATTTACTTTCAAAAAATAAAACTTAAAATGAGAGAGAAAATCATAAAGAAAAAGTTGAAGGAATTGAAGGAAAAGCTTCCAGGTGTTGATATAGGTGATTTAGAAAGGGACTTGCTTCCATTGGAAGGAGAAGATGTGAAAATAAAGAAAAGGAGAAGGGGTTATTGACGGGATTTAAAGTTTATACCCTATCTTTCTCAAAAACTCTTTCCTCTCCTTTATTTCTTTCTCATCCTCTATCCCCTTAGGACTATACCCATCAACGACACCTAAAATCCCTCTCCCTTGCTCTGTTTCTACCACTATCACCTGAAGAGGATTTGCTGTAGCTGCCAAAACCTCCACTACTTCAGGGACATCCTTTAACCTAGGTAGAATGTTTATTGGATATGAGTTTTTTATAAAAATTACAAAGGTATGTCCAGCTCCGATTTCCTGCGCAACCTTTATCGCCTCCTTCTCCAATTCTTCATCGTTCCCACTGTGCCTTGTTAAACATTTACCTGAAGCCTCGTTAAAAGCTATCCCAAACTTTATGTTCGGCACACAGTTCACTAGCAACTCATGTATGTCCTCTACTGTTTTTATGAAATGGGACCTACCGAGAATTATATTTGCTCCTTCTGGAATTTTTACGTTTACTATTTTCAGCTCCATAACTATCTATTGGTTTTTTAATTTTTGAATATATTCTAAAAAGCTACTATCTTTTTGGAATATTTGAAAGTATGGGTTAAACTCTTTCCTAATTTTTTTAGTAGAACAATTCAAAATTTTAGACAACTTCAGTAGAAATTCTTTTTCCTCACCCCTTTCATCCTTAGTTGTAGAAAGATATCTCAATTTCGATGGAAAACTGTATTTGGTAAATTTTCTATAGACATCTTTTTTAGCCAAAGAAACCCCAGCCGTCATTAAATCGTTGAAATACCTTAACAACTTCCAGTAATTTCTATGTATTATTCTGGCTCTAAACAAATCAGCTTTAGCCAAACGCTCAAAAGCCTCAGCTATCTCTTCTGGCTTCTCATACTCATTCGGAATATTTTCTTCTATCCACCAAAATATCGTATCCGGTTCTAAATCCACATTAGAGATACTCATCTTCGCGCCCATCAAAGATGTCGTTTTAAACAAAATCTTCAAAGCTTCGAACATCTCTCTTTCTCTTTCTCTATATCCTAAGATTTCTAAATCTTTTAGAGAAATCTTCTTCCTTCCACTCACCAACGTTTCTAAGTCGTTGATAGCTGCCCGCAAATCACCATCACTTCTCTTAGCAATCATGTTCAAAACTTCTTTCTCATACTCTATCCCTTCCTTTTCACATATTTCTTTAAGTTTTTTTTCAACGTCCCAAACCGTCAATGGTTTCAACTCTATCAATTCACAATATTCTCTGATAGCCCTTAACTTTTGATCGTATACATCGTTAGCCGTCAAGACAACTGGATATCTTGTCTTTTTAATCAAATCGACTATAGCCTGAATCCCGCCTACATCTTCTCTACCAGCTATTCCGTCAACTTCGTCTACCAAAAAAATTTTTCCTTTCTTGAAAATAGGTAGAGATTGCGAAGCGTTAACGAAAATTTCCTCTATCTGTTTTCTACTTCTAGTATCGCTAGCGTTCATTTGAATCAATTGTAAATTTTTATCGTTCGCGAAGGCCTCTACCAAGCACGTTTTCCCGACTCCTGGTTTTCCGTAGAGTAAAGCTGCTTTTTCTCCTGGCCTCCAAGAGTTATACCAATTTATAAATTTGGCTAAAGCTTCCTTCTGATTAACAAAATCTTTCAAACTTTTAGGCCTGTATTTAACAACAAACATAATTATCTATTTTTTCTTCCCATACAACATAAGAGTAGCTAAAAAACTTTCTATCTGTATTAACTCGTTCGCGCCTTCTGAAATTCTAAAATCTATTTCACCACATTTTTCTATCAAATGAACTTTATCTTTGTCGTCTAACTCCAAACCAACGAGTTGTTTATATATTTCAGATATTATATCTTGACCAGAAAGCCCTTTTTTCAAAATCATTTCTTCTAAAATTTTTCTCGCTTCCAAAAACTTACCACTCAACGCCATTTCTAACATTTTTTTCACTTCTTGAGGTTTTGCCAAAGAAGCGGCTTCATAAACCACATCCTCTGTAATTTTTTCTTTAAGAATAGAAGAAGCTTGCAAAACGTTTGCAGCCCTTCTCAAATCTCCTTCTGCTATTCTAACTACAGCATTAATTCCGTCCTCACTAATTTTAAGCTTTTCTCCTTTGACAATTCTCTCTACAAAATCTCTAACATGAACGTCTTCTAAAGCTTTAAATCTAAAAACGGCACATCTACTTTGAATTGGTTCTATTATCTTACTAGAGTAATTGCATATCAAAATAAAACGAGTAACATTAGCATACATTTCCATCATTCTTCTTAAAGCTTGCTGAGCATCACTTGTCATCGCATCTGCTTCATCTAAAATGATCAACTTAAATGGTACGTCGCCTATGGCAACAGTTCTCGCAAACTCCTTTACTTGTCCCCTAATGACGTCTATTCCTCTTTCGTCCGAAGCATTTAACTGTAATACATTTTGTTTCCATCCATCTCCATAAAGTTCCCTTGCTAAGACGATCGCCAGTGTCGTTTTCCCGGTACCAGGTGGGCCTGCAAACAACATGTGAGGGATGTTCTTAGCTTGAGCGAAGGCCTTAACTCTCTCTACTGCGTGTTCTTGGTTTATAATCTCATCGAATTTTTTAGGTCTATACTTCTCAGCCCAAACTTCAAATTCTCCTACCATAAATTATATTTCTACTACTATTTTATTTGTTTAAACTAACTGAGCCGTTCCTCCAGCATGCCAAGAAATTCTAGGCCTGATGGCCACGGTAAAGACCTTTTCTAAATTATCGTCCAGTATTATCGCCGCTCCTGGAAATCTAGGTAGAGAATTTATATAACTTTCTATTTCCTCCTCCATATAAGTCTGCATCACAGCATGTAAAGCCGTTAAGTCATCCCTAGAAGTCAGCCTGAAAGAAATAACTATATCCGTTTGACTCAAGATGTCTTGATGTAATCTCGATGGCATTTGGGTTATAACTATAACACCTACTCCTGGCTCTCTTCCTTGCCTAGCCAATATTTTGATCGGTAAACTACTTGCTACTTCTTTTTCCGACGGAATGAAGTTGTGTGCTTCTTCAAAAAGCATCCAAGTTATAGGAAAGGAAAATTTGGGCTTTTCTCCAGAAATTTTTGCCCTTTCTTCTTCCTTTCTAGAAAGAACCCTCAACCTATAAATTTCTCTCGTTAGCAAAGCTACTAGGAGATTTCTCAGCTCCTCAGACCTCATTCTAGAAAAATCTATAACAGTTATTTTACCTGGTTCTACTATGTCTTCAACTTTCAAACCTTTTTTAGAAACCAACCCCCAAGAGTTTGCTGTTTCTAAAAGCGAAATCAAACCCTGTTTTACTTCTTTCTTCACGTTTTCATCTTTTTTCAATTCCTCGATCATGTCTAACAAATCGAAATCTAAACCCCTTGTTTGTAACTTGGAAAAACTTTTTTCTAGCGCCACTCCTTCTTCGCTCAATCTTTTAATACCGAAAGCCAATAAAATTTCTTCTATCGTCAAATCTTTTAGATTTAGACTTATCGTTCCGTCAACAGGTATACCGGCCTTCTTATACTCGTCTATTTGCCCAGATGGCACTAAAACTTTTAGGTTTTCCAAACCTTTTGGCTCTAAATTCCATTCTCGAAGCAAACTCTCTTGTTGTTTGTTTGGAAACTTCATACTCCAATATATCCCAACTGGGTCTATGACAACAAAAGACATTTTCTTTCTGAACTCATCTGGTAGAAAAGAAAATTCTTCAAGAATTACTGAAGCTGAATAAGATTTACCGGACCCTCTCTTTCCGCAAACCAGAATTACATGTACTTTCATAAAATCTAAAAAAACTTTAGTCGTCAAATGTGCTTCTTCACCTTTTCCGACGATATGTTTTCCTATGTACCCCGAGCAAAGATTTCCAAATTTTTCCAAATCTTTTCTCTCCCTTCCAACGACCGTCGGGTAAGATTTTACCACGTCCTCAAACATACTAATTTTTTGTTTTCAAAAATAAGATTGAGGGGAGGTAGTCTAGCTTGGTCTAGGACGCGGCCTTGGGGTTCTAAAACAAAATGGCTGTAACCCGGGTTCAAATCCCGGCCTCCCCAAAATTTCAAAAATCACTGTCTAGAATAGATTTTTATTATGTTGTTTTTGAAATCGATATAACCCTCAGTAGCCAAAGAGAATTTTATTTTATTTTTTTCTTTCAGGACAAAACTCTCCCCTAAAATGTCTTTCGTCATATTCAACCTTAAACCAGTCAACGGTACTACATTTTTGTAGGCGATTTGATCGTTTATCCTAATCTCCAATGTTGGTACTGGATATGATGTTTGTATGAGCGAAGAAAACTCTATTGAATAGAATTTATCTATTTCATCTCTACTTAGATCCAGGTCAAAAGTTTGCGAATAACCCTTAAATTTCACTACAACTTTTGCAGAGTAAATATCATACCTCGTTTTTCCGAATATATTCCAACCGGGATTGTTTGCTTGAATCGTTATAAAGTTTATAGATTGTAATTGGGTTAGATTCAACGGAATTTTTAATTCACCTACCTCTACTTTCTTCGATTGCAAAATTTCACTGTTTTGCATGACCACTAGCTCTCCTGGTCCAGTAGACTCGCTGACAACAACACTCACATAAGCGTCTTCTATCTCACTTTCGTTCAACTGAAGCACTAACCTAATTTTTTTGTCAGAAAAAACTGATTTTTCAACAAAATCTCTCTCTTTTTGATCTACAACTTTTTCCTTTCCGTAATTAGAAACTGAAAAATCCTGAATAGTTACAGCTCTATATTTTAATGCGTAGGCTTTTGATACGACCAACTTAAAAGAAACTTTATCTTCACCAGCACTACTTTTAGCTTTTATAGAACCGACAAAAGTACCTGTAGATTTTGGCGCGTTGATGTTTATTCTAACTTCTTTCTCTCCAAAAACAGGAAAGTTGTTCTCAGAAAAAGTGATAAAGTTAGATATAGGTCCCTCAGACTCTAAAGTAACACTTGAAGCATTAGCCAAAACCTTTATCGTTATTTTTACAGTTTCATTCGGTACCAAAGACAGGGAAATCTCTCTTGGCAATATGTACGGTTTAGTTTCTGCTGTAGAACTCCAGTATATCGCGAGCATTCCTATAAATATCATTACTGCAACCAGAATCAATGCAAACTCATCAAAACCAACTCTCTGTGCTTTCATAATTTATTTAGAGGTAAAACAATAAAAATTAAGATTTTTGCTCTTGTTTACTCTCCATCTTCTTTAACCTAGTAATATAGCCCGCAACGATGTTTCTTAGTTTTTTCGAAGGGATGTCCACATATTTTTTCACCACTTCTTTATTTTTTTCAAATTCAGTAGTAAACTCGTCTTTATGCTCTCTATAGAGTTTTTCACCTATGTTCTTGATCATCAAAGTTTTAATTCTCCCCATTTAACCACCTTATAATTTTATTCTTTTTATTTCATAATAAGTTATATCGTTTTCCCTATCCACGACTGCCCAAATAAATGTTGCTCTTATACTGTGCGCTAGCCTTACAGCTCTCGACATCTCTGGTAATGAAAAGGCTGCTTCTTCTGGTACGGCGTGCACGACAAACTTTGTATGCTCAAAAGGTGCTTTCGGTCCGTGTTTTATTTTCACGCCCTTTTCATAAACTCTGAAATGAGCCCCAAACTTAAAACCAGTTTTAACCAAAAAACCCTTATTTCTCAAATCTGAGTAAACGACATACTGAGTGTGGAAATCTTTTACCTTTTCCTCCCCTATTTTCATCATGTCTTCTACTTTTAACATTCTTTTCTTATCGTTTTCTCTAACATAAATTTTTAACTCTCCTTTTTCTAAAAGATACGTCGCTTCGATCAAATCTAATTCTAGTCTGTTGGCTTCTTCTAAGGGAACAAGCTTCCCGTATCCTTTTTCTTCGTACAAATACTTAGCAGAACTGTCCCAGATGATTACTCTTTCCCCGACCAACTCTCCTTCCCAAACTTTATTCATAAAATTTTTAGACTGGTGGAAAATTAATAGGTTTGAAATTCTACCAAACCGTAGTTATATTTTCTGAATTTAATTCCCAAAACGAGCTTGTTTTATTTTTATTAACACGGATAGATTTTTTACTTTTCCATCGGTATAATTTTACCTATTAATCTGTCCTTACTAATATAACCGAAAAACCTAGAATCAAAAGAATCACGTACATCCTCGCCTAAAACCAAAAGTTTATCGTTCGGTATTCTTCCATCTTCTAAGGGTTTGGTCAATATCTCTTTACTTCTTTCTGTAAAAAATTCGATCTAATTCTAGCGAAGTTATATGTTACGAAAAATCCGAATCAAAAAATTACTGTGCCCCTGCCGGGATTTGAACCCGGATTACCGGCTATTCACATTTTTCCGCAAGCCGGCGTCCTATCCGTTAGACTACAGGGGCTTCAATAAAAATTTAAATTTAAATCAAAAATAGAAAGGATGAGATGCACAAGCTGTAACATAGAAATAAAAGCCAAAACAAACTTTGTAATCTTCGATTGTCCTTACTGTGGTGAGGAAAAAATAGTGAGATGTAACTCGTGTAAAGCCTCAAGCACAAAGTATACATGTCCTAAATGTGGTTTCACAGGTCCTTAAAAGGTGATTTTTCATGGCCAAAGTTGTTCTGACCTTAAAGGTTTTTCCTTCTGATGTTAGTGTTGATTTGAAAGAGTTAAAAAAGAGAATTGAAGAAAAACTGGGAAGTATTACCATAAAAGAAGAGCCGATAGCCTTTGGTTTAACATCTCTTATTTTAAACATTTTGATAGAAGATAAGGAAGGTGAAGTTGAAAGAATAGAAAACTTATTGAAAAAAATAAACGGAGTAGGAGAATTGGAAGTTATAGAGTTAACGAGGGCTTTATAAATTTTTAAAATAACTATTCTTTAGAGCTACCATAGGAGGAGACTTGTTCTCTTTCTATGGTTGAAAAACTCGATGAAAAAATAGAGAGTAAAAATATACGGAGGTTAGTCAAATGTTCAAAGGTAAAGGATTCAACAAAAAATTCAATTTAGATTTCCCTAAGCCTGTGAAAGAAGGAGAAGAATACGACGTAGAAATAACCGAGACTGGGAGCAGAGGTGACGGAATAGCTAGAATTAAAAATTTTGTAATATTCGTACCTGGAGTCCAAAAGGGAGAAAAAAAACGAATAAAAATAGTTAGAGTCGCAAGAAAATTCGCCATAGGAGAAGTAAAAGAAACTGTTGATAAAACATCTACCGAATCAAAAGGAGAAACTGTTTAGAACTCTCCAACATGAAAACGTTATTGAAATACACAAAAACTTCTCTAGTTTTAAATTTTTTCAATTTGTTTTTTAATTCTTCCAAATCCTTTTTCGTATAATTATAGTAGTAGTTTATTTTTCCTTCTTTGTAATCTCCGTGAAGTCTAAAATAAAAAATTTTACTCCTATAAAGTGGATCGCGAAAAAACAAATCACACACATCAACCACATCGAATTTTTTGCAAAACTTTCTTATACCCTCTTCACTCCATCCCCTCAATTCAACACCTATTTCAAAATTTTTTCTCTCGATATTCCTGAAGAATTTTTCTCCATTTTCAAAACTCTCCTCGCCTTCCTTGAAGCTCTTTGGTAACTGAATTACCAAAACTCTTGACTCCAAAATTCTCGCATACTCTACCATCTTTTCCCAAAAACCAAAAACTTCTTTTGTAGGTTTTAAAAAACCAACTCTATCTTTATACTTACTCACATCTATGTTTGACCTCTTCCAAGTTTTGGAGTTATAAGGATGGGTTATACCTTGGAAAACCTTAAAATTAAATACAAAATCTTTAGGTGCTCTTTTCTTCCATTTTTCCAAAATCTTCGGTTCTAAAATTCTATAAAAAGTTTGTTGGATTTCGACAGTTTTGAAATCCTTAAAATATTTACTCATGCTTTCAGAAAAACCACAAGTTCCAACGTAAATCATAATTTAATTTTCGAAGTAGAATTAAAAGTATGGAAGTGAAAACATCGTATTTGAGTTTCATATTCAATTACATACTAATCTTTCTTGGGGTTATAGCTATTATTCTGCTTTTGGGCAATTCGAATATCGATTTCTCCAAACCTAATTTATATTTTTTCACAATCATAATAATTCTCCTCGGAATTCTTTCGCTCATCAACGAAATAATTTATAAAAGGTTGTTCACCTACCAAATAAACGAAAAAGGTGTGACTGAAATTTTCAAATTCATACAAAAGAGGGAGAATTTCATCCCCTATCAAAACATATCTAACGTAAAGTTACACAAAAACTTTCTCGGCGTTATTTTAGATATAGGCGACGTCGAAATAGAATCGACAAAAGAAAGAATATCGATCAGAGGAGTTAGGTCCCCAGAAAAAATATACCAAGAAATTTTAGCACATACTAATAAACAATGAAAATAATTTTTATGAGGGTTTACCTAGAAACTTACGGATGTGTGGCGAACAAATCAGATAGTGAAATAATTCTAGGTCTCTTGAAAGAAAATGGATTTGAAATAGTGAATTCTCCTCTCGAATCCGATATAAATATAATAAACACTTGCGTCGTGAAAACTCCGACTGCTAAAAGAATGGAGAATAGAATAAAATATCTCTACTCTCTCGGAAAACCATTGATCGTTGCTGGATGTATGACTAAACCGGAGAGAGAAAGGATAGAAAAAATAGCAAAAAATGCTAGCTTGATATCACCAGATGCGATAGAGAAGATAGTAGACGTTGTGAAAAAAACTTTGAACGGAAACAAAGTTGTGTTATTAGAAGGGGCTTCAAAAAAACCTTGTCTACCATTCATACCATTCAACCCAATTATCTCCATAGTTCAAATATCTTCAGGGTGTCTATCTGCATGTAGTTTTTGTGAAACTAGACTGGCAAAAGGTGTTTTAAGAAGTTACAGTGTAGATCAAATCATAGAAAAGATAGAGAGAGATTTGAAAAATGGGTTCAAAGAATTTTGGATAACTTCGCAAGACAATGCATGCTACGGATTGGATATAGGCACAAATATAGGAGAGTTATTGAAGTCTATATCAAAAAGAGAAGGAGAATTTTACGTGAGAGTTGGTATGATGAATCCGACTTATTTGATAAAAAAACCGGAAATTCTTGCTGACGTAATCGAAGTTCTAAAAGATAGAAAGTTTTTTAAATTCATTCACATACCACTTCAGTCTGGAAGCGACAAAGTCCTCAAAGACATGAACAGAAACTATAAAGTTGATGAATATATTGAATTGGTAGAGGTTTTGAGAAAAGAAATACCAGAAATTAGAATAGAGACGGATATCATCGTTGGTTATCCAACTGAAACTGAAGAAGATTTTGAAAAAACGGTGGAGGTCGTTAGAAAGCTTGAGTTTGATTCGATAAACATTTCTAAATTCTCTCCTAGACCAAAAACCCCAGCCGCACTTTTAAAGGAGTTAGACGTAGAGGTTGTGAAGAAAAGATCTAAGACTTTACATGAAATCGTAAGAGAAATTTTGCTTAGAAAAAATATGAAATACGTTGGAGAAACTCTTAATGTTTTTGTCGACGAATTTGGAACAAAAGAAGGGACTTACATCGGTAGGACTTTGAACTACATTCCTGTGGTTGTCTATTCTAAAGAAAAAATCTTCGGTAAAAAAGTTTTTGTAAAGATTGTTGAAGCTAGATCTAATTTCCTCATAGGAGAATTATTAAGAGATTCGTAAAAAATTCTTTTAAACCTTCTTTTCAATAACTAAAATGAATATCGAAAAAATTGTAACCTTGGCAAAAAAAAGAGGATTTATTTTTAAATCCAGCGAAATCTACGGAGGTGTGGCTGGTCTTTATGACTACGGACCACTGGGGTTTTTGTTAAAACAAAAATTGGTAGACTACTGGAGGAAGTTTTTCTTAAAAGACGACAACATTTTTGAAATAGAAACTTGTTTCATAATGCCAGAAAAGGTTTTCGAAGCTTCTGGACATCTAAAAGGTTTTGTCGACCCGATAACAAAATGCAAAAAATGCAAAAGTGTTTACAGAGCAGATAATTTGATAGAAGAGAAATTGAAAATCTTCGTAGAAGGGAAAAAATCTGAAGAGCTAACACAAATAATAAAAGAAAATAAGCTAAAATGTCCTGAGTGTGGAGGAGAATTAGAAGAAGTTAAAGTTTTTAACTTAATGTTTTCTACAAACATAGGTCCTATCGAAGGAAATCCTGGCTATCTCAGACCAGAGACCGCTCAAGGAATTTTCGTGAACTTTAAAAACGTGTTAAACTCTCTGAGAGCGAAACTTCCTTTTGGAATAGCTCAAGTTAATAAATCATTTAGAAACGAAATTTCTCCAAGACAATGGCTGATAAGACTGAGAGAATTTACTCAAGCAGAAATAGAATTTTTTGTAAATCCCGAAGAAAGATTTGAAAAGTGGAAAATTTATGAAAACATAAAAATTAGAGTTTTGACAAGAGAAGCGCAAAGAAAAAATAAGGAGGTCGAAGAAATGACCATAAAAGAAGCTTTAGAAAGAGGTGTAATACCCATAGACTATATGGCATATTTTATAGCTAAGGAACAAATCTTCTACGAATCCTTAGGTATACCAAAAGAGGCGATAAGATTTAGACATATTTTAGAAGAAGAAACTCCACACTACAGTAAAGGGAACTTAGATATGGAAATAAAATTTGATTTTGGTTGGAAGGAAGTTGTGGGAAATGCTTATAGAACTGATTATGATTTGAAAAACCATTCGATCTACTCCAAAGAGGATCTATCTTACGTTTATCCGGATGGTAAAAAGATTATCCCTCACGTCGTTGAACCATCATTTGGAATCGAAAGAACAATCTACGCGATAATGTTGTATTCTTTTGTGGAAGACAAAGAAAGAGGATGGGACTGGTTTAAGTTTGTCCCAAAAATTTCTCCGATAAACCTCGGAATCTTTCCATTGTTAAAAAGAGATAATTTGCCGGAAAAAGCTAGAGAGATTTATGAAAACTTAAAAAAAGATTTTGACTGCATTTACGAGGAAAGTGACAGCATCGGGAAAAGATATGCGAGAGCTGATGAAATCGGTGTGAATTTTTGTATAACCGTTGATCATCAGACATTAGAAGATTCTACAGTAACGATCAGAGATAGAGATACAACAAAACAGACCAGAGTTAAAATCAGTGAATTGAAAGAAAGATTAAGAGCTATGTTAGCCTAAAACTCATAACCTTCTTTCGAAAAACCTTATCACTTCGTCTGAAATTTTCATCGATAAAAAATCAGATTGGCCTCTTTCCAAAAAATACAATTTCCCCAAGTTTTTGAAATCCTTAACATAACCTATATACAAAGTCGCTACCAATATTTTATCAGAGTTCAAAATCTTTCCTAAAAGAACTTTGAAGTTTTCGCTTAAGAATTCCATTTTTCCTATCTCGTCTATCGCCACGACATCGCAACTCTCAAAAGCAAATTCTAAAGCAGGTATGGCTATTTCTTCGAATTTCTCTAAATCCACGAAGTATTTTCCGACTTTTAACCTACTTTTGAAGTTAACACTCGCAAAAATTTGTCTTCTTCCTGTAAAAATATCAAAAACTTCAAAACCTATTCTTTTCATTCCATCTCTTACCTCAGGAGTAAATATCCCACCAACCTTGAACTTTTCTTTCAAATTTTTTACAATCTTATATAGAGTTGTAGATTTTCCCGAACCAGGTCTTCCAGTTATAAAAATCTTCATTTTTTATTTTTACGCAAAATAAAAAGAATGGAAGAGATAGAAAAATACAAAGAAGTTTTTGAGAAAGCGAAAAAAGTTTTAGAATTTTCAGAAAAATTAGTAAAACCTGGTGTGAACATTATAGAAATCGCTGAAAAAATCGAATCTAAAATTTTAGAACTTGGTTCGAAGCCTGCTTTTCCTGTTAACATTGGTATAAATGAAATAGCCGCACATTACACACCTTCGATAAAAGACGATAAAAAGATAGGAGAAGATGACTTGGTCAAAATAGATATAGGCTTGCATGTAGAAGGTATAATAGGAGATTTTGCTTTTTCTTTTTCAGAAAACAAAGAAGATCGAGAAATGATAAAAGTTGCGAAAATGGCCGTCGAAGAAGCTGGAAAAATTTTAAGAGAAAATGTAAAAATAAAAGAGATTTCTGCGACAATCGAAAGTTTTGTAGAAAAAACCGGCTTCAAAATCGTAAGGAATTTGACAGGTCATCTCCTGGACAAATATGTGGTTCATGGAATTTCGATACCAAACGTTAGAAATGAAAACAACATTGCTTTAAAAAAAGGGCAAGCACTAGCTATAGAAGTTTTTGTCACCAAAGGCGAGGGTTGGGTTAAAGAAGGTAGTCAGACGGAAATTTATCAATTTAAGAAAGATGTTGGGGTTAGAAACATCGACGGAAAGAAAATTTTAAAAATGGCTGAAAAAGATTTTGAAGGTCTTCCCTTTGCAAAGAGATGGATTAAAGAGATACCACAAACTAGGCTGGAGATTGCATTAAAAGAACTTGTAGAAAAAGGTGGTTTGATTGGCTATCCTGTTTTAAAAGAAGTGAGCAAAGCTAAAGTTGCTCAATGGGAAGAAAGTTTTGTTATTGAGTAGCTTGTCCTGGTTTAAAAGAAAGTATTGGTGTCGCTATCAAATATCCACAATTAGAACATCTTCCGCCGTTAGCTAATATAACTTTTTTTGGAATCAATTTCTCACATCTAGAACATTTTATTTTAGTATTAACAATCGGCATAAAATTTTAGGAAAGTCCTATATAAAAATTTTTATATACACGAAAGTAGATTTTCTCACTCAAGTTTTTTCATCCAATCAAAATATTTCTCACAAACCTCTACAGAAAATTTAGCTATGAAAGGTATTTCATAAGGATGTTTTCTTTCTATTTCCTTCACAACCTTTTCAACTTTATCTTTTTCAACCTTAGCTATCATCACTACCTCGTTAGACTCTTCAATTCTATTTTTCCATTTGTATAAACTCTTTACCGGAAATAAATTCACACAAGCAACAAAATTTTTTTCCACTAAATATTTACCGACCTTTCTAGCTTCTTTTTCATTGGGAAAAACGACATAAAGCAAAAATATCTTCTTCATACTCTTATTCTAGTTCTTCTCCATCTCTTAGGATGTGTTACTATTCTTCTTGTTCTCGCTCTCTTCAAGCCGAATTTTTTTATACTGGCCCAAATAGGAGCTCTTTTAATTTTTGCTATCGCCGCTAGTTTAATTTTTTTTGTTACATGATCTATAGACATTCATATCAACCTCCTCAATTCTTTTGACTTCTCTATAGCCAAATCCAAACATCTTTCTATTTCACTAATATGAAATGTTCCCCAACCTTGTTTCTGAATGGCACAAATTTTGTCGTCATCCCTAACCCCAACAACCAACTTTGCGTTTATAAGCTCTTCTTCTACGTCAGTCGGGTCTATCAAAAAGTTATTGTTATATTTACAAATCGACACGGTAACTGGTTTGTAGACCATCGGTAATTTACCGGAAAACTCTTCCCTCACTATCTTTCCGTCTTCAATCTTTGGAATTTTAGCGTTCCATAAAGCTTTTAAACTCGACAAAACACAAGCATCTACCAAATTTCCTTTCATGTCTAAAACCGTTAGATCAACGTATACCGTCCACACTTTTCCTTCCTCTATGAAGAGTTTTTCTAAATCTATGGAATGAGATTCCCTGATGACTCTATCAACAATTCTCGCCAACTCTATAGCGTTTTCGTCAGGCGGACCTGGTTCTATGTTTGGAGATGATATAGGTGAAAACTCGGCGTTAACAATCAAAATTCCTTCGTTTGGCGAATCTTTGAATGGCTCTCCTATATCCATTTTCACTCCAGCTATTACCTTTGTCTCTCCCATTTTAACCAAAGCCGATCCTTCAGCTTTTTTTGAAACGTTCTCGACTATCTCTATTTTTCTAAAACTTAAAAAATCCCTTCCGTCTATTCTTTTTCCTTGAGCCAATGCTTCTTCAACAAAGTTCTTCATCAATCCTCACCAACCACTTTGAACTTTTCTAAAAGCGCTTTTTTCTGCATTTCATAAATTTTTTTACAATTTTCTTCTGCTTTTTTCAGAAGCTGCAAGACCTCTTCCTTCGTCAACCTTCCATCCATCTGTAAAAGAGTGATCAAACCTTTAGAAGGCATCATTGCAACCGCCATGTCAGACTCTGAGTAGTTATCTTCTTTCCCGCAAAGATCCACTATCAAAACGTCACCTATTTTTCCCACAGAACAAGCTGCCACTAAATCTTTCATAGGTATGCCTGCAGACGCTAAAGCTAAAGAAGCAGCATTTATCGCCGTCACCCTCGTACTACCGTCTGCCTGAATTATGTATTCGTAAACGTCTATAACTGTTCTAGGAAATTCTTCTAAAAAAACTGCTCCGCTTAAAGCATCTTTCGTAACCTTAGAAATTTCTATACTTCTCCTATCTGGTGCTGGGTTTTTTCTTTCATCGACTGAAAAAGGTGCCATAGAATAAACAACCCTAAGTATCGCCATATCACTTTCTTGTAAAAACTTTGGAAAAAGTGATCTCGGACCGTAAACGGCAACCAAAGCTTCTGTATTCCCAAATCTCACTCTAGCCGACCCATCTGCATTTTCTATTTCTCCTATTTTCATTTCAATTTCTCTCAATTGTTCAGGTAGCCTTCCGTCTATTCTTCTTCCGTCCACCATAAGTTGGATGTTTGTTTTTTTACCCATCTTTATCCCTCCAACATTTTACTAATCTTTTCAGTCAACCCACTCGTGTGTGCTTCTTTTTCTATCGTCGATATACATTCCCACGCTTTTTCTTTTTTCCCGCCCTTCACCCAAATCAACCCATTTTGCCCGACATAAATTTCAGTTTTCGTCTTTGATTTGATTAGTTCTATCATACTTCCACCTTTTCCTATAACTCTAGGAACCTTAAAAGGTGTTATTTTCATAATAGCTCCACCGAAAAGTTTCCTGGCTATCATATCTTTCATGCTAACTTGCACTATCTTGTTTTTCGTAACCTTAGAAATTTTACAAAATATCACATCTCCTATGTCGTAAAATCTACTTAAATCAACTTTTTTCAGGTCGACAAACTCTTCCAAAGCTTCCCCTATAGGTAGGAATGCCTTATAAGGAGAATTTATATCTACCCACCAACCAGAAACTTCTACTTCATCTATAACCCCAACCACTCTATCACCAACTTTCGGTATATATTTTCCAGCAAGCGGTATAACGGAAATTTCTTCTTCACTAATTTTCAAAATCCCTAAAACTTTCGAATAAACTTTTTCTCCTTCAGAATAACAATTATTCAACTTTCTTCCTTTCCTTTCTTCGATATACATTCCGGGCAAAACTATATCTCTTGTTTGCATAAAAATCACACGTCTATTTTTTTGAGTATCTTAGACTCAAAAGCACCTTTTGTTATCTCTCCTACTTTTCTAAAGAATTCATCTTGCACACCGCTGAAAATTTCTATTTCTAAACTTAAACTACCGTCTTGCAGATAGTTTTCACTCTTTATCTCGCCTGCAGAAGATATCAAAGAGTAGACTTTACCTATATATTGAGGTGGAATTTTTATTTGTACCAAAATTTTCTGGAACTTTATAGGCAAAACTTGTTTTATTGATTTCAAAACTTTTTCAACTTGTGCTTCAGCGTCTAAAAAAGGATCTATGTTTACACCAACTTGATCCATAGCATTCAAGATTCTTTGTGGTGGATGGGGTGTGTTTGTTTGTGGGTTTATCGCTCTCTTCGAAATTATACTAGCTATCAAATTTTTCTTTTCTTCTATCATTTCCCTTCTTTGTTCTGTCGTTAGAGAAAACTCACCTTTTTTTATTATTTCTTCTGCTATCTTGTAAACATCTGTCGTACCAAAAATCTTCTGTAAATCTGTTTGTTGTACCGTTTCTCCTTTTCTAGCATTTTTATAAATAGCTGGGTATGCTAAAACTTCCACAATATCCACTTTTTTTCCATTTTTCAAATCCCAAGCTTTTTTCGGATCGACCAATATTTCAAAATTGATACCTTTAACGTTTAATTTGGCGACCACAGCCTTATCAACACTTATCATATTTATTACCCAACTATTTTAACAACTTTTCAACTTCGTCCAAACTCAGAACTCTAAATTTTCCACCTTCTATTATCGCTAAGTCTATTTTCTCTCTGTCTACTTTTTCTGTCTTCTCTAAAATGTTTACCGCTAGCTTGACCGCCTCTTTTTTAGTAATCTTTTGATTCCATTCTTCTTTTAGAATTTTTATAGCTGCTTGAGACCCCCTACCTATTGAGTATGCATACCATTCGAAAAGCATACCAGAAGGATCGCTTTCTATTAAATGAGGGCCTGTATCGTCTTCTCCGCCAAAAATTATAGAGACCCCATATGGTCTCAAACCACCATACTGTGTCAAAAGTTGCATTCTGTCACCAACTTCTTTTGCTAAACTCCACACACCTATTGGCTCTTCGAATGTTATCCTATGACTTTGAGCTTTCACCCTAGCGAAATCGACTAAAACTCTTGCATCTGCGAGATATCCGGCGGCGACTGCACCTATATGATCGTCTATTTTGAAGATTTTTTCTATCGAAGAAGGGGCCATAAGCTCGTCCAAAATTTTTGCAGTAGCCAACAAAACACCTTTGTTGAAAACAATTCCTAAGGCAGTCACTCCTCTTTTCACTGCTTCTTTAGCATATTCTACTTGGAACAATCTACCATCGGGAGAAAACATAGCTATTGTTCTATCGTATCCCATTGCTTCAGTCAAACCTTCACCTGCCATTTTTTATCACCTCGTTTAATCAATTCATTAATTCTTTTTTATCTTTAAATTACTTTCCATTAAACTTTTAATTGTCCCGGAAACTTTATATATTTTAACATTAACTCTTGACTCACCGATCCTCGAAATCAACCCCAAACACAAGATTGCCTCTGACAAATGTTTGTAATAAACTCTGAGCACACCTTTATACTCTTGCTCGTTAAACAAGTTTTCTAAAAATTTAGGAGATATTTTTGAAAAACCGATTTCGCCGAAAAAATTCAAAACAGTGTTAAAAAATGCTTCCTTAAATTGTAAAAAATCTATCTTTTCTTCAGAAATTATTTTAAACAGAATGTACCTCTTTCTGTCCCTTAAAGTTGGTGGTAGAGTCTTCAGCTTCATTATTTAATTATCACTACCATGAATTAATTTCTCTTATATATTCTACCGCTCTCTCGTTAGCAAACTCTAAACATTCTTGTAGATCATATCCGTAGTAGTAATGATGTAAAAAAGCTGCGTTAAAAACGTCCCCTGCACCAGTCGTGTTGACCAAACCCTCCAATTTTATTCCCTCGACTTCACACTTATTTTTGTTTTCAAAAGCCACAGCGCCTTTACTGCCTTTCTTTATCACCAAAGTTCTGCCTTTAAACCATTTAGTATCGTTAGAAATTTTCTTCGACTCTTGCTCGTTTATGAAGAGTATGTCTATTTCTTTAGCTAGAGAAAAAAATTCATTCTTATCAAAGCTCAACCTACCTTTTATGTCTGGATCCATCCCTACAATCATACCTTTTTTCTTTACATACTCTACTATTTTCGGAATGTCTTTTCTCAAACTTTCCAATAAGTTATACCCAGACAAGTATAATACCTCACCTTCTATTGCTTCCAATTCAACGTCAGATATAGAAAAAAACTTATTGTTGCCTAAAAAAGTTAACAAAAACTTTGTATCTTTGTCTGTTTGTAAAGCCAAAGTTATTCCAGTAGGTACATTAAGTTTTTTCAATCTAAACTCAACGTTAGCTTTTCTAAACTCTTCTTGAATTATTTCAGAAAAAAAATCATTACCAGTAGAACCGATCATTCTCACTTTCATCCCAAGCTTTGCTGCTTCGATAGAAAAATTAGCAGCCCCGCCGCCTATTTTTATCCTACAATTTTCGATAAATTTTTGTTCATCTTCCGGATCTTCTATCCTTACTCCACCCTTTAATATCAAATCAACGTTCACGTCACCAAGAGATGTAATATCGACCGTCATAATTTTATTTAAAGTTAAAATTTAATATGACAAAATCTTTCGAAGAAAAAAACAAACAAACCAACATCTTTAAAACATATGATATAAGAGGGATTTACCTTAAAGAGATCGACGAGCTTGTTTTCTACAAAATCGCAAGGTCTTGTGCCGTTTATTTCAATGGAAAGAAAGTCCTTGTGGGTTGTGATGGTAGATTATCTAGTAAGAGTTTGAAAAGCTCTGTGATTCAAGGTTTGTTGGACGATGGTATGGAAGTCTACGACCTAGATTTAGTTTCGACTTCCACTTTTAATTTTTTGATATCAAAAGGTGACTTCGACTTCGGTCTCCATATAACGGCATCCCATAATCCGAAAGAATACAACGGTCTGAAAATTTACGATAAGTTCGGGGTCTCTATTGGTTTAGGATTTGGTTTAGAAAAAATCAAAGAAATTTTTGAAAAGGAAAAATTCACACACAAAAAAACTGGGAGATTGATAAAAGCTGATGATCTCAAAGAAGAACATAAAAAATTTCTTGCCGGAAAAATCTTTTCTACTGATAAAAAGTTCGCTGTAGATTTTTCAAACGGAGTTGGGAGCATTATTTTCATGGAAATTTTAAAAGAAATAGGGGCGGAGTGTATAATTTTGAATGAAAATATCGATGGTAACTTTCCTTCCCATTCACCAGAACCAACAGAACAATCTCTTTCAAAATTGATAGAAATTGTAAAATCTAAAAAACTAGATTTCGGTGTAGCTTTTGACGGTGATGCCGACAGAATCGTTTTTATAGATGAAAATGGGAGATTGTTGAGAGGCGATCAAATTCTATACTTACTAGTAAAATACTTAAAACCAAAAAAAGTTGTCTTTGAGGCTTCTTTCCCACCTTTTTTTAAAAAAATTCTACAGTCGATGAATGTAAACTCGATAGAAACGAAAGTGGGTAGAAGTTTTATAATAAACGAAATGAAAAAAAGTGGTTCGGATTTAGGAGGCGAAATGTCCAACCATTTCTATTTTAAAGAGACGAACTTCATGGACGACGCTTTTTATACATTTCTTATAGTTTTAAAAATTCTCGAAGAAGAGAAAAAAAATTTAGGAGAGATTTTAAAAGAATACGAAGTAGGGAATTTCTTAAGCTACAAGATTGAGGTAGCAGACGAGAAAAAATATCAACTGGTGGAAAAAATCAAAGAAGAGGTAAAGAAAAAATATGATGTTGTGGAAGTGGATGGAGTTAAAGTAGTTTTATCGGAAAAAGATTGGTTTTTGATTAGAGCTTCCAACACGGAGCCGGTTCTTAAGGTCTTAATAGAAAGCTCAAAAAAAGAGACGATCGAAAAATATAAAGAGTTGATAGATGGTTTGGTTAAAAAAGCGTTATCTCTTTTATAACAAAAAACAATATTACTTTATGAAATATTTGGAAAAATTGAAGGATAGAAAAATCTTAATAGTTTCTCCTGAATTAGAAACGTTTAAATCAAGGGCCGGTGGATTAGGGCAAGTAGCTGAAGAATTGGCCAAAGCTTTAGGAGAGTTAAATTTAAACGTTCATGTTGTATCGTGTCTTTATAAATACACCGTAATAGACGGGTATAAAAAAGAGAATGACTTCTCTGATCTCAACTTAAAAGAAATAGCGAAGGTGAAAATAAAGATCGATAAGGAATACGAAACTACAATTTATCAAACAAAAAAATATGGAGTTAACTTTTTGTTTCTATTCAACGACGAGCTCACAGAAGCTTTATACTTAGGGGATTTACTCAAGTTTGCCGTTTTCTTAGGGAAAGGCACTCTAGAAGCGCTTAAAATCTCAGGAGTCTATCCTGATATTATTCATTTAAATGACGCTCTCACGTCTCTAGTTCTTTTTTACGCAAAGTATGATCCTTCTTATTCAGATTTTTCTAAAGCAAAGTTCGTTTTTACGATACATAACGCTGGAGCCGCATACCAACAAATACATCCTGCTGAAAGAATCGACTTAATAAACTTACCGCCTTTCGAAACGAAAAAACTCATTTGGAACGGTTGCATTAATTTACTTTATGGCGGTGTGGAAAATAGCGATATAGTTAATACGGTAAGTGAGGATTACGCGGTAAATTTGAGGGTAAATGGAGAGGGTTTGAGAGATGTTTTTATAAAAAAGAATGTGTTTGGGATTTTAAATGGGATTGATGTAGAATATTGGAGATGTCAGATCTATAAAAATGCTACACCAGAAAACTTACTTGAATTGAAACTAGAAAAAAAGAAGGAACTGATAAACGAGATAAAAAGCAGGACTGGAAAAAAACTAGATTTGGAAAAAATTATCGCTATAATGCCGAGGAGATTGAGTAGCCAAAAAGGTTTCGACACTATAATGCCGATAATAGAAAAAGTCCACAACGAGTTTGGAATTCAATTCGTAGTATTAGGTTTGGCCCATCCAAACGACGATATAGGTCATCAATGGGCTAACAACTTTTACAATTTACATAACAAACTTCCCGGTTTTGTTTTTATATATTCCTTTGATGAAAATCTCGCGAAACTCATGTATGCTGGGGCTGACTTGATTATATATCCATCGCTGCCAAACAAAGAGCCATGTGGTACTGGATATATGATGGCTTTAGTTAACGGCACTCCTGTGTTAGGAACTAGAACTGGTGGGTTGGTCGACGTCGTAAAAGAATTTGATGAAACAACAGAAGAGGGTAATGGGTTTTTAGTATGGAAAGAAGAATATTCTACAGAAGCATTCTACAGAAAAATGGAGAAAGCGGTCAGAGTGTACAAAGATAAAGAAAAATGGAGAAAGCTATGTTGGAATGCTTTCAAATCAGAAGTAAACATGAAAGACTGTGCGCTGGAATATATAAAAAGAGTTTATTTACCGGTACTAAAAATCTAAATGAAGATAGCTTTCTTTTGTTGGGAGTTTTGGCCAAGACTAGTCGGTGGTTTGGGAACATATGCAACAGAAATGACAAGAAAATATGTAGAACTAGGTCACGAAGTAACTGTATTTACTCTAAACGGTGGAAATTATCAAACGAGAGAGTTTTGGAACAATATAGAAATTCACAGGCCGATGATATTGGACTGTAGTAAAATATTTCCCCTTTTTGTTAGAGAAGATTTGAAAAAATGGGGTCATCACCTTAAATTTTTCTCAGACATATTTTCCTACAACTATCTTTCTGCCTCGAAATTCTTGAACCATTTGATAAAAAAAGAGGGTAGAAAATTTGACATAATATCCTTTCATGATTGGCTTTCTGGTTTCGCTGGGGTCATTCTTAAAAACAATACAAAGATGCCGGCCGTTTTTCACATTCACTCTGTAGAAGAACAAAGATGTATGGGTGGAGGGTCTGAAGTCGTAAAGGAAATAGAAAGAGAATCTGCAAAAGCCGCAGACAAAATCATAACGGTCTCTTATTCTATGAAAGATTTCTTAATTAGTCTTGGCTATCCTAGGGAAAAAATAAATGTGGTTTACAACGGAATTGATACAGAAAAATATAGTCTGAAAAACGTTAACTGGAGTATAGTCGAAGATTTGAGAAAAAGATATAGAATAGGGGATGAAAAAGTTGTACTTTTTATCGGTAGGCTTACGTGGGTTAAAGGTATATTTAATCTAGTAAGGGCTATACCTTTAGTTTTAGAAAAACACAAAAACGTGAAGTTTTTGATATTGGGTAAAGGTGAAAATTACACTGATTTACTTCATCTAGCACAATCTTTAAACATCATGAAAAATACGGAAATTAGGTCAGAGTGGGTAGATGAAAATGAAAGAATAGCCCATTATGCTTTGGCTGACGTTTGTGTTTTTCCAAGCATCTCCGAACCTTTCGGAATAGTTAGCTTAGAAGCGATGGCAATGGAAAAACCTGTCGTGGTAGGAGCTAGAGGTGTTTCTGGTCTAAGAGAGCAAGTCATACCAAACGGTGAGAATAGGTGTGGTGTTCATGTCAACGGTGAGGATCCAAATGACATTGCATGGGGTATAAACGTGGTTTTGGACAATCTAGAAGAAGCTAAAAAGTGGGGCAAAAATGGGAGGAAGAGAGTTTTGGAAAACTTTTCTCTAGAGAAAGTTGCAAAAGAAACATTACAAGTTTATGAATCCTTGCTCTAATTTTTATTTCCTAGTTTTAAATCTACCTATGATAATAGGCGTCGTTTCTGGAAAAGGTGGTGTTGGAAAAACAACAATCGCTTCGAACCTTAGCTACTATCTTTCTTCCTTAGGAAAAGATGTAACTTTAATAGACTGTAATGTCACGACCTCTCATCTAAACTTCAACTTCGGACTTTTCACAGCAAACAACACCATTAACAAAATTTTAAGAGGGGAAAAGGACTTTTCAGAAGTTATCTACAAATATAAAAACTTAAAAATCGTCCCTGCATCGTTAAGATTAGAAGATCTAGAATATGTCGACCTAACTCAGCTAAAATTTTTCCTCAAAGATTTAAATTCAGAATTTGTGTTCCTGGATTCTGCTCCTGGTTTTGGAAGAGAAGCGATGAGTATACTCACGTCTGTTGATGCCGTTTTACTTGTAACTACACCTTTTATAAATTCTGTGGCAGACATACTTCGAGCTAAAAAAATCTTAGAAGCCTTGCAAAAAATACAACTAGGTGTTGTGGTCAACATGGTTAAAGGAAAAAGTTATGAGTTAAAAAAGAACGAAATAGAAGCGATAACCGGAATTAAAGTAGTGGGAGAAGTGCCGTACGATGAAAATGTTGAAATAGCATTATCGAAAGGTAAACCCTTTGTTGAATTAAATCCAAATTCTCCAGCCTCAATAGCAATAAAAAAAGTTTCCAACAGGATTTTCGGGACGCCAATAGAGGAAGAGAGATTTAGTTTTAGAGAGAAGATTGTGGAAAAAATAAAAAAATTTGGAGAAAAATTCAGAATCATCTAGAAACAAACTCGTTCCCGCTGATATAAAACCTTAGTTTCTTTCTTAAGTCTTTTTTCACGCCTATCCTAAAAGATTTTCCTATATTGAAAAATTCTCTTTCATCACAATCTTCAATCCATATTCCAGTGTTTATTCCCAAAAATTTTCCGTTAAAACTTTTATCTATTCGAAATGCCTCTGTTAATTTTCCTGGACCGTTTGTCAAGTCTTTGATATCATTTACTCTTCGGTTTCTCATCATTACCTCTATTCCATCTATTGGTTGTACTGCCCTTATCAAAACGGCCCCTACTTCATTTTTTAAATGTGCTACAACGTTGAACATCCAGTATTTATGGACGTTATAGACAAATATTTTCCCTGGATCTCCCCACATTTCTTTGTTATAGTTTTTCATTCCCTCATAAGCTCTAGAAGCTGGATCATTCTCACCAAAGTAAGCCTCGGTTTCAACTATCTTTCCTTTAAGAAGTGTGTCGGAAATTTTCCTAACCAAAATCTTACCCAACAAATCTCTTGCAACCAGGTCTGTCTTTCTTTCAAAAAACTCTCTAGCTAGCATAAAAAAATTAACTACTCTAAAATTATCGGTTGTATTTTACTTTTTCTTTCTTCAAACTCTTTAATTTTAGCTTCCAAAAAATTAAGTTTATTTGCGAGATTTTGAATCAATTCCTTCGGAATTGAGTGAGACTTTAACTCTTGAGCTATTTTTTTCAATTCAAATATTTCATCTTTTACCGATTTCATTTCATCCTTCGTTAAAAATGATAATTCATCTTTCTTTAACTTCTCGACCTCCATCGAAATTTTCTTCAAATCTATAACAAAGTTGGAAAACTCATCAACTCTAACAAATTTTTTCTCAATTTCATCTTTTACCGATTTTAACGAATCCTTAACCTTGGATATATCTTCATCTTGTTTAGAAATTTTTTGCCACAAAGAATTTACTTCTGCTATCATTTTTTCTATTTTTTCTAATTCTTTCTTATTTTCTATCTTCAATTTCAAAGAGTTGATCTCTTCGATGACTGAATTTATCCTTTCGTCCAATTTTAAAGTTGAATTTTCGAGATTGGAGACTGTTTTCTCTATTTTTTCCATGGTGCCTATCTTTAGCTTCAGGTTGTTGATCTCTTGATTGATAGAATTGACAATCGATTTTAAGTCTTCTAACTCTTTTTTTGAAGGATACATATTCATTTGTGCAGAAACCGACTCGACGTTGGCCACCATCTCTCCTATCCTTCTGTTCAACTCTGATATATTGTTTTTAATAATCGGAATTTCCTCGATTTTTTCTCTACTAGCTGCCATAGACGAAATTAAGGTGTTTAATTCTTGGAACTTCCCTTCTATTTCGTTTTTAATTTCCATCACTTTTGACAAAAATTCTTTTACCACCTCTGGTTTTACCAATCTTATCTCAGATGATATTTGCTCTATATCTTTAGAAACTGACAATAACTTTGCCGTCAAAAACCTTACTTCATTGTCCAACCTTACAAAATCATTTATAAAACTCTCTGGTATTTTTTTGCTTATTTCTTCTTCAACCTTTTTCTTAATCTCTTTAATTTCATTTAAATGAGATTTTACTTCCTCTGATACAGAAGAAAGTTTGTTAAAAACTTCATTAAACTTATTTTCTAGTTCATTCCTAAGACCTTCTATTTTTTTATGTAGTTCGCTGGTGTCGCTAGCTTCTAATAAATTCCTAAGTTCATCCAAAGCCGCCGTTTCTATCAAAACCTGATCTTCCAACTCATCCAATCTATTTAAAAATTCTTCTATTTTTTTCTGCTCAAACCCTTTTAGTTGATCTTTTAGTTGAGAAACTACCATTTCTAGTTCTACAAACCTTTTCTCCAGCTCCAAAAACTTAATCTTTATGTTTTCTTCTTCTGCCATATAGACATCCTATTATTATATTTGTTTCCCCAATATTATATCTATGTTTGTATAGAAATAAAAACCACATTATCAGTATGGAAATCGACATAAAATATCTCCATAAGAATTGATGTAGAAATTCGTACTGCATCCCTAAAACGATAAAAAAGTATATTGTTGCGAAAATTCTAAGGATGTTTAAGAAAAAAATCAACGGCAATCCTAGTACCAGAAATTTTAGCTTTTTTCTAAAGAAAAGTGGAGTCGAAATTACCAAAGAAAGAAATAGGTAAAGACTTTTCCAACCAGTAGAGTCCCAAGACACTTCAAAAATTACATCTCCTATATAAATAAAATTGTCTCTAACACTACTTTCAACTTTCGTTAAATTCAAAAGATAGTAAACTATATGTGCTTCCAAAACCTTTAATTGGTGGATTTGAACGTCAAATTTAATCGAAAGGTAAAAAGGTATTAGAAAAATGTTCAAGAGGATCAAAAATTCAAAAAAAATCATCAATGTCTTATTTTTTCTTCCTCCACCCATTTTTTCAACTCCTCCTTCGTCATTTTCCTTAAAACTTTTTCAAAATCTTTTTTATTTATACCGAAAACTTCGCTAGAAATACTCATAAGTTTGTTTTTATCAACTTTTAGAATTGGGAAACCTGTCTCAAAACCTAAATCCATCTCAGTTAGTAAAGCTTTAACACCATAACTACTTAAAATTCTACACTTCTTCTCATCGTTTGAAAAAACCAATAAATTTTTCATACCAATATATTGATCGAATTCGTAGACATCTATAACATCGACGTTTATAACCGGGAGTATTTCGTTTTTTTCCAATTCATGCATTTTTTTCAAAATTTCAAAATACTTCTCAATCCTTAAATATCTATCCTTATAATCGATCAGCTCTGAAAAAATCATTCTCATCTTTTTATAATATTCCAACTCTCTCTCCAACTCAAAAATCCTTTTCTTAAGCAACAAAATTTCATCTATCGGCAACTTTTTTTCTGGTTTTATTTCTACTTTTTTTATAATCTCCTGTGAAGTGGTTTTTTCTCCTTCCCTTATCGCTTCCAATATAATCGCCAAGTTAATATCACTTCTCTTAAAAAATCTGTAGACAACTTCATCAAAAAACTCTAACAGATTCCTTTCTCTCAAATATTTTCTAATCAACTCTATTTTTCTTCTAATCCTCGAATAAGCAAAATAACCAGCTGCAACAGCATCCCTTTGATGATCGTCATCAACTTTTATACCCAAATTTTTAACTATCTCCTCTTTTTCTTCTCTCAACAAATCTCTTTTCGGTCTTAAAATTTTACAACCTATTGAAGATGCAATAATTTTTACTGATTTTGAAGTTCTACTTCTATCTGTAGCAAAGATTATAGGTCTTCCGAATTTAAAGATTTCATGAATTATCTTATCCTTATCCTCTCCTCTGAAAGTTTTAAGAAAAAGAATTTTACCTTCTGTATCAAAAATCGCAACACCTACGTTCAAACCAGTGTCATACCCGACTATAATGTTTTTCAATCAACCACCACCCATATATTCTGTCTCAACTATATTTTTTATCTTTTTAGAAAGTTTTTCACCTATACCTTCTACTTTTTTTAACTCGCTCTCAGAAGCCAGAATAAAGTTTTTAATGTTTTTAAATTTTTTTAAAATTCTCCTACTTAAAACATGAGATATGCCCGGAAAAGATGCTACTATCCTTTCTTGCACTTCCGACAGATTATTAGCTTTTTTATTAATTTTATAACCTGAGAAACCGAAACTCGTGTTTTTCTCTTGCTCTTTCGCCAACCAGTAAATAAATTTCGCCGTCTCTAATTTGTTCCTAGTAAAAACTAAGTTAATTTCTCTAGTGATTAGAAAAGTCAGGGCACCAAAATAAGAATTTTCATTTATTCTTTCTAAACACTCCACACCTTCTACAATTATCACTCTCTTACTATAAGTGTTCACTAACATTTTAGCCTGCTCGAATATCCTAGAATCTATAACAGACGACACAAAATCTTTAAAACTTTTTCTTTCTATTCCAAATTCTCCTACTACAAAATCTCCTACCTGTAGATTAACTATATTTATCCTAACACCCATTCTTTTCAATATCTCTATAATCTCTTCCTCCCTATAGTCAGCAAAAATTTGAACACCGTCAGAAAACAAACTTAGCTGCTTCTCCATCCTCACACCCAATCTGATAGTTTTCTTTTCTTCAAGCCGTCATTTTTAATTCTCCTCAAAGTTTTTTTCATCTTTTTTTCTTTTGAAAGGGAAGAGAAAAAATAACCTTCGTCGATACTTTTTTTCGTCAAAAGAAAGATAACTTTACCTTCCGATTGTCTACCTATTCTACCCCTTCTTTGAATGAGCCTTATCTCACTTGGAACAGCTTCATAAAATATCGCATAGTTAACTGAAGATATGTCCAAACCTTCTTCTCCTATGCTTGAACACACAAGAACGTTAAACTCGTTACTCGCGAACCTTTTAACGATTTCTATCTGTTCTTTTTGAGATAAACCTTTTCCACCTTTTTTAGCTTGTCCTATCAACATTTCAGCACTTATGCCGTTTTCTCTAAGAACGTTCACTATTCTCTCCACAGTTTCTCGCAAGTTTGCAAAAACTATTATCCTAACGTTCTGGTTGCCTTTTATCAAATTTTTCACTATATCGACTAACTTTTCCATTTTCGGATGTACTTTGTATTTTTCTTCTAAAATCGGAAGTTTTTTGTATATCTCTAAAAATTTCCCATGTGAAGCCAAAATTTTCTCTGCTCTCTTTTTACTAGAATATAACTCTTTAACATAAGAAGAAAATATCTTTATGTCTTGTGTCTCTAACAATTCTATTAAATACAAAACTTTTATCGCCTGACTGACTTTTATCAACCCCCATATGTTTATTGGATTTTCCATACCTCTATCATATGCTGCTATTAGGCTGTTTTGTAAGTTTAAAAGTTCTTTTTTTGTAACGTTCTTAGAAGTTATAAACATTTTCGATTTCAACCATTCCAAAATTTCATCATAAATATCATAAAGTTTTTTTCTGACATCTTCCAACTCGTCTGGCAAATCTACATTCACGTATTCTTTTTCAACTTCCTTCACATATGGTCTTACATCTGGATCATTTTCCGTCCTAATTTCAACAAATTTAATAAACAAATTTTCGATGACTTCTTTAATCCTTTCTTCTTCTCCACCAGGAGATGCTGTTAATCCTATAATCAAAGGTGATTTAGATTGAAGTATAAAATTTTTAGCAACTTCCGTGTATGAATACTCTTTTACCGCTCTATGTGCCTCGTCAAAAACAGCTAGTACAAAATCCCTTAAATCTATCCTACCGCTTTTCAAATCGTTTGCTATAGTTTGTGGTGTCGCTATAATGACTCTACATTTTTCGTAAAAAATTTTCCTGTCATCTGGTCTTACTTTCCCGGTTACCAAAGCAATATCTTCTTGTGTCATATCTGTGAATTTTAGGAAACTCTTATAATGTTGTTCATTTAAAGGCCTTGTTGGAGCCATAAAAAGAATTTTTCCAGTTGGATTTTGTTCCAACCTTTTTAAAGCAACGTAGATCGCTATGACCGTTTTACCTAAACCTGTTGGTAAAACTACTAATGTATTTCCTTTCAAACATGTATTGGCTATGTTTTTTTGATATTCTCTTAATTCTATTTCTTTAAGGTTCATTCAACCACCGAAGACTCTGTCATCATAAATAGTTATTTAAAAAATAGATTATTATGAAAGTGGTAATATCGATAGGTGGTTCTTTACTGACTAAAAAAATCTCTTACGAAAACTTTAAAAAATATGCTAAAGTTATAGAAAATCTCTCTAAAAAACATAGCCTAATAGTAGTGTGTGGTGGTGGAAAAATTGCCAGAAAATTTATAAATATCGCTAAAGCTGCTAAAGCTGATGAGGAAATTCAAGATTTTATAGGAATAATGGCTACCCATTTAAATGCTTCAACTCTAGCTTCGATTGTGAGAAATTCGTACTTGGTTAAATGGAAGCCTTTGAAAGAGACGGAAAACGAAATAAAAAAACATTTCGGTAGGAAAATTATAATAGCAGCAGGTTACGATACAGGACATTCTACGGATTATAATGCAGCTTATTTTGCTAGTTTAGTAAAGGCCGATATAGTTATAAACGCTACTGATGTTGATGGTGTTTATGACAAGGATCCGAAGATATTTAAAAACGCGAGGAAATATAACAGTCTGAATTTCGACGATTTCATCAAGATCATCTCTAAGCTAGAACAATCTCCAGGGAAATATAGTTTGTTTGATTTAGAAGCCGCGAAGATTTTAAAAAAAGAAAAAATTAAGTTGGTTATTTTAAATGGAAAAGATCCAAAAAATATTCTATCTTGTTTAAACGGGAAGCAAATAGGTACAACTGTTTTATAATATTTTTTCTAAAACTCTTTTATGTCGGTGCTGGGGTCGCCTAATCAGGTAGGGCGCCGGTCTCGAGTTTAAAGACAAAAAAGAAAACCGGTGGGCTTTACGCCCGTGTGGGTTCAAATCCCACCCCCAGCGAGTTTTAAAATTAGTTTCTAAAATACTATATGGCGGTCTTGTCCACAGGTTTTGTAATAGTTGGGGCGTATGCTAAAAAAATTAGAAAAACTCTTTTCGCGCAGTTTAAAGACAAGATTAAAGACAAGGAAATTGTTGGAAAACTGGCATATGCTTCTGCACAACTAAACAAGGTGATATTTGAAATTGTGGTGAATAAGCTGAGATTGGAAAAAGGAGACTTAGTAAAGATAATGATAGAGTACGATTTTGACGAAAATAAAAAAGAAATCGTATGGAAATTCGATAAACTTAAAATATTTTCTTTTAGGAGAGTTCCGCAGGAAGAGATAGAGAAAGTGGTAGAAGAAGTGGTAGAAAAGCTTAAAGAGATTAAATTGTACGAGGTTGAAAAACTGGGAGAAACCGTGGACGAAGATCTAATTTTCTCTGTTTTGAAGGAAGGGAAGGAAGTTGGAATTATAGTAACGACTAAACTTGACGAAAATTCCTATTTACTAAAGAAGGTTGTGGTAGTTGATGAAAACCCATTTGAAATAGAAAAAGTTAAAATAGAAGTTGATGGGTCTTTAAAGGAATGTCTATCGAATATAGTGAATCTAGAAACTTCCTTGAGGAAAAACATATCTAAGGAAGATGCGAAAAAATTATTGGAGCAACTAAAAAAGAAATTAGAATAGTTATTCTTTACCGTTTTCCGACTTTTCCAGTAATTCAACTTCCTTGAATTTCAAAACACCAAAATAGTCTTTATAGGTTTTCTCGAAGGATTTCAATATTATTCTCTTCCTAAAGATAGGAGCGTCCAAAACAAAAGTTTCATATTCTCCTCCTTCTCCGCTTGGATTAATTCCGAATTTTTTCTGCAAAATTTTCATATCTTCTATAAAACTTTCGTCAATTCTCCTACCTAGGTATGATTCATCGAGTGGGTAAGCTGCAACACAAGTTATTATGCTTTCTATTTTGTTTTTAATAACCTCTTTTAGTACTTCTATTTGGTCCATCTGCCAAAGTGGTGTTATAAATTTAATACCGATCTCTTCACATAGAGACTTAAATTTTTTATACTGAAAACTAGATTTTATCACTCCTGAAACTATTCCTTCTATTTTGTACTTATCCTTAACAAATTTTACCGTTTTTTTAAAAACGTCCATCTCTCCTTCCCCAGCACCAACTCTCTCTTGAACAATCGGTAGACCCATAGAAATAGCTTGATATTTAACAAACTCTGTGTTTGGAAAATGGAAAACATAACTCTCTTCAGAATGTGGAATCAAATTTATTAAACACTCTACCGTATTTTCACTCATCGATTTAATTAAAGCTAAGGTAGAATCTTTACCGCCAGAATAAATCATTGCTACTCTCATTTTATTTTTAACAAAACTTTTAATTAATGGAAAGAAGTATATAAAATGAAATTCATAAAATGGTTAAACGAACTCTCAAAGAACGATATAAATTTGGTTGGAGGTAAAGCTGCAAATTTAGGGGAAATGTATAACGCTAAATTACCAGTGCCAAACGCATTTGTTATTACTGCCCCGGCTTATAAACACTTTATAGAAAAGAACAATTTGATGAAAAAAATCAAAGAAATATTAAAAAACACTGATTTTAACAGTCCGGAAAACCTGGAAAGTTCTACAAAAAAAATAAGAGAGTTAATAACGAATTCTAAGATTCCTGAAGAAATAGAAAACGAAATAATAGAAGCCTATAAAAAACTTTCTAAGGAATTTGGTAAAGAGGAAATTTCAGTTGCGATAAGAAGTTCTGCTACTGCAGAAGATATACCTGGCGCTAGTTTTGCCGGTTTGCAGCTAACATTACTGAATATAAAAGGGGTTGAAGAAGTTTTAGATGGAGTAAAAAAATGTTGGGCCTCTTTGTTTACTCCGAGAGCGACATTCTACAGACAACAAAAAGGATTTAAACACGAGAAAGTTTACATAGCGGTGATCGTCCAAAAGCAGCTAGGAGTTTTGATTAGAAGCGAATATGAAAAAGGTAAATACAAAGCCGGGGTTGGATTTACAATCCATCCTTCTACTGGAGAAAAAGATAAAATAGTTATCGAATCTTCATACGGGCAAGGAGAAAGCGTAGTCAGTGGATCTGTAAACCCAGACACGATAATAATTCAAAAAGATTCGGGTAAAGTCATAGAATACAATGTTGGAAGAAAGGAAAAGATGAGAATAACTACCGAGAAGGGCGAATTGGAAGAAATAGAAACACCTGAAGATTTAAGAAAAAGAATTTCTCTATCGGAAGACGAAATTAAACAACTTTGGGAATTGGCAACAAAACTAGAAGAACATTACCATTTCCCGCAGGATTTTGAATGGGTTTCAGAAAATGGAAAAATCTACCTTGTTCAAAGTAGGCCTGTTACTGTTTTTTACGAGAAAAAAGAGAGCAAGGTAATCGTCGAGATTCCACCTATTTTAAAAGGTTTATCTGCTTCCCCTGGTGTTGCCATAGGTAAGGTAAAAATAGCACTAAGCGTAGAAGAAGCGAAAAAGAAAATAGAGAAAGGTGATATTTTAGTTACTAAAATGACTTCTCCGGACTGGACGCCATTTATGAAAATCGCGTCTGCTATAATAACGACTGAAGGTGGGTTAACCAGCCACGCAAGCATAGTTTCAAGAGAGTTAGGGATACCTTGCATTGTTGGCGCGTCTGACGCCATCGAAAAGTTAAAGGATGGGATGATAGTAACGGTAGATGCCACAAGCGGGTTTGTCTATAAAGGGGAAGTAAAAGACTTGTTGGAAAAAGAAAAGATGAGTGAGGTAGATTTGAAATACGTGGGAAAATTAAAAACCAAGACGAAAATTTTGATGAATTTAGGGGTACCTACTGAGATAGATAAATATAAAGATCTGCCTTTTGAAGGTATAGGACTTATGAGGATAGAGTTTATAATAGCCGACTGGGTGAAAGAACATCCAAACTATCTTATAGAAAGGAATGAAGCACAAAAGTATATCGATAAATTGGCTGAAGGTATAGCAATGGTCGCTAAGGCCATATATCCTAGGTTTGTTGTGGTTAGATTTAGCGATTTTAAAACAAACGAATATAGAAGGCTTATAGGTGGGGAGAAGTTTGAGCCAGAAGAATCTAATCCAATGATCGGATGGAGAGGCGTTTCTAGGTATATAAGTGAAGGTTTTGAAAAAGCTTTCCGATTAGAGTGTAAAGCCATAAAAAAAGTTAGAGAAGAATACAAACTTGATAACGTTTGGGTTATGCTTCCCTTCGTTAGAACTACTTGGGAGGTTAAAAAAGTTTTAAAAATTATGGAAAGTGAAGGTTTGAAAAGAAGTGAAAAGTTTAAAGTTTGGATAATGGCTGAAGTTCCGAGTGTAGTTTTTCTCGCAAAAAAATTCGCTAAGTATTGTGATTGTTTTTCTATAGGAAGCAACGACCTAACACAGCTGATTCTAGGTGTGGATAGAGATTCTGCAATTCTCTCGAATATGGGCTACTTTGACGAAAGAGACGAGGCAGTGTTAAAAGCTATAAAAATTTTGATAAGAGATGCTCATAAGAAAGGTGTGAGCGTGTCTATATGTGGGCAGGCCCCAAGCTTCTATTCGGATTTCACCGAATTTTTAGTCAGAAATGGTATAGATTCGATATCCGTAAATCCTGATGTTGTTGTTAAAACGAAAAAACTAGTTTATGAAATTGAAGGTAGATTGTACTCCCAATAATCTTTTTCTATTTTCTCTGCTTTGTAGGCTTCAGCCAATATTCTTAAACCCTCTTCTACATCTGAGTCGTCTTTACAAGTAGATATCTCTACGTCCACTAAATTGAATTCTGGCCAAGTGTGGATTGCTATGTGACTTTCTTTTATCAAATAAATTACACTTAGTCCCTCAGGTTGAAACTCATAGTAAACCTTGTCTATGAAATTCATTCCGAGTCTTTCTACTACTTTGTCCAGAACTTTGAAGGCAAAAAACTTATCGCTAAGTAAATTTCTTTCTACTCTACAATTTTCCAACTTTGCTGATAAATGCTTCACCTTCATTTTCTAACATTGATCTCCGAGTCTCCTAATTATATTATTATACACATCTTCTATAAAAAATTTTCAACAAATTTTTGAAAAATTTCACAAGTAGGAATAAATTTCTCCTTCTATTTTTATTTTTTTAGGCTTGCACGGCAATTTTTCTAAAACACAAAGCGACGCTGAGATATACGGATCTCTCTTTTTTAATTTCAACCCAATCTCATCTGATAATTTTTTCCAACGTATATCTTCTTGGTAGACATCCTGAAAACCGTAGTAAATTTTTCTATCTGAAATCTCTCTTATTATAAGATTCATTTTGTTCATTTCTCTTTGAAGAAAAAGCACTCTATTTCCTATAGACTCGTCCCCAAGAACCAAAAAACATACTCCACCTTTATCGTCGATTTGATTGGACGAAAACTTTAGAAACTTTAAAACACCTTGGTACGTATAGGGTGGGTTTAAAAAAGCGCCAAAAAATTTCTTTTCTATCTTATCTCTTCTGATGTCCGCTTTATCAAAATTTATCGTTAGATCAAATTTATCAGTTATCTTTTTTGTTTTAGAGATCAAATCCTCATCTATATCTATCACTGTCAAACTCATTTTCGGATCGATCAATCCGATGATCAAATAGACGAAATCGTCAGCCCCGACAAATAGAAAACGATCTCTAAAAGGATAATAATCTAGTATTTTTCTAGCGATGAAAACAGCCAAGTTAAAATCTATCGGCAGTTGATCGTATTTTTCTTTCCAATCGTGTTTCTCTCCAAAATTTTCCAAAACAGATTTCTCCAAACTTATCGATCCTAGCTTTCGTTTGAAAAACTTAATTACTTCCTCCTCTCTGATCGGCTTTGTGAAAATAGGTGGAAAGGCTTGAAGAAACTTTATCTTGTTTTTTTTAATTTCAACCAATTTTTCCTTTTTCAAGAATTTCAACATCCTGATAATAGTCTCTATATCGAACTCGTATTTTTTAAAAATTTTAAAGTAGTCTGAATAGAACCACAAGTCTCTTAAAATCAAGGAGAATTTAAAAAAAGTGTTCCTATAGTAATTTTTGTAAACGTCTTCTACAAGTTTCTCTGATAGATTTTTTATTTCGTCTACACCAAGTTTATACATCACGTTCTTTTTAAAATCAGATAGCGAAAAATTTTCGTATCTAATCCACAAATCTTCCAAGTGTTCAATCGTATCAATTTTCTTCATAAAATTATTTTTTCAATATTAGAAAAATGGCGCCCCCGCCGGGATTCGAACCCGGGTCTCAGGCGTGACAGGCCTGCATCCTAGGCCACTAGACGACGAGGGCATATCATTAGAAATTACTCTTGGAAAAATAAATTTTTAGAAAATTTGGTTGGCGACGACGTGGATTTCCCACTCCATCTCGGAGCAGTACTCTCCACACCTCCGGGAGGCTTAACTTCCGGGTTCGGAACGAGACCGGGTGTTTCCCTCCCGATCTGGTCGCCAACCTAACTTAATCTTGTTTTCAAAATTTTTAAACCTTTCCTCATTTTTCTACAATCTTTTTTATATAAAATTCATTATATACATATGATTGTCAAAGATTCGAAAGACGTAGAATACGACAGCAAGAACGCTAGGAGAATAATGGAGGTTTTAGATTTGAGTGAAAGAGGTATGACCATATCAGAGTTAGCAAAAGCTTTAAACTTAAACAGGCATACTGTAACGAAGATCTGTGAAAGACTTCTATTAGAGAAAAAAATAGATTACGACGAGAAAGGTCCAGCTAAAATATTTTATTCTATAGGGCCTAGTAAATTTGTAGCTAAAATTCAAGTCAGTCCGATAGAATATCTTTGGATAGATGTTTTCAAAAATCCAAAATATAAAGGTGAGGAACCGTTTGTTAGAATAAATCAAACCAAACATGATAATCTAATAAGAATGGAAAACAAGTTTAGATCTGTCGGCGCCGTCGCCATAAAAAAATCACAGATAGCCGATTTGATAAAAATTTTGAAGTCAGTCGCCGAAAAAGAGTTTGGAATAAAGGTAGATTAGTAATGGATGATAAAAAAATATTAGCCGAAAAGTTCACGAGACTTCAAATCAATTTAGAATCACTCTTAAAACAAAGAGAAGAAATAGAAAGAAGGATAGATGAAATAGAAGAAACGATAGATGCTATAAAAGAAATTAAACTAAACTCAGATGCTATTTTTTCGGTCGGAACAAACACTTTTGGTTTTTGTAAAATAGCTAGCGAAAAATTCTTAGTGAATGTTGGGGCGAATGTCGGAATAGAGATGGATAGAGAAAGTGCGATAAAGATTTTGGAAAAAACGAAAGAGAGTCTAAATAAAGTTATAATAGAAATAGATACAAGAGTGAACAAAATTGTCGGTGAACAAGAAAAAATATTGGCCGAGATAGATAAAAAGCCAGAAGGAACAGAGTAGATAAAATATGTTTGACTTCTTGAAGAAAAAGTTGAAGAATTTCGTAGAAAAAATTTCAAAAAAAGTAGAGGATAAAGACGTAGAGAGTAAAAAAGTTGAAGAGAAGGTAGAAAAGGAAAATGTTAAAAGAAAAAAACTTATAGAAAAACTCGTGCCAAAAAAGATCTTGACTGAAGACGATGTAAAACCTTTTCTGGAAGACCTACAAATAGATTTGATAGAAGCTGATGTAGCATATGAGGTCTCTGAAAAAATAAAGAAAGATCTGTTGGGATCTTTGGTTTCGATGGAAATAAAAAAAGGTGAAGAAAAAAAATTGATAAAAGATTTTATTAGAAAAAGTTTGTTTGACATACTTAATCTACCAAAAGTGGATTTGGTTAAAGAAATTCAAAACAAAAAACCTTATTTGATAGTGTTTTTTGGCTTTAATGGATCCGGTAAGACTACGACGATAGCTAAAGTCGCTAAATATCTTAAAGATAAAGGATTTAAGTGTGTTTTGGCTGCAGCTGATACTTTTAGAGCCGCGTCCATAGAACAACTAGAAATACATGCAAAAAAAATTGGTGTGGATCTCGTGAAACAAAAATATGGTGCTGATCCTGCGGCCGTGATCTTCGACGCAAAAAAACACGCAGAAGCGAAAAGAATAGATGTCGTTCTAGCTGACACATCTGGTAGATCTTATTCTAATGAAAATTTGATGGAAGAACTAAAAAAGATAGTTCGAGTTAATAAACCTGACTTGAAAGTTTTAGTCGTAGATAGTCTGACCGGAAATGACGCAGTGAATCAAGCAAAATATTTCGGTGAAATAGGAGTTGATGCTGTTGTATTTACAAAATTAGATGTGAACGAAAAAGGTGGAGCAATATTAACTGTAAGTTATATCTTAAAGAAGCCTATACTTTTTGTTTGCAATGGACAAGGATATAACGATATAAAGGAATTTGATGCTAAAGAGTTCATCGATAATTTATTAGAAGAATAGAAAATAGTTTATGTTAGAAGCTTTATCTGAAAAGTTAAAGAATGCGATAAGGAAGTTGCTCGGAAAGAGTGTGGTAGACGAAAAGGCTGTAGAAGAGTTGCTAAAGGAACTTAAGATAATTTTAATAGAAGCCGATGTGGACTTAGGGATTGTGAATAATTTTATCGAAAGCGTAAGAAAGAAGTTATTTAAAGAAAAAATCCCAGCTGGTTTTACTCTTAGAGATTACTCTATCAAAATAGTGTATGAAGAACTTGTAAAGATACTTGGAGAAAAAGCCTACGAAATAAATGGAAAAAAAATAATGCTAATTGGTTTGTTTGGAAGTGGAAAAACGACCACTGCAGCTAAACTTGCAAACTATTTGAGAAAGTTTGGGAAAGTCGCACTCGTTTGTTTAGACTATCATAGACCGGCTGCCCCAGAACAATTAAAACAACTAGCAGAAAAAATAAATGTAAAGTATTTGATAGGAAGCGATGCCTATTCTGTAGCTAAGGAAAGTTTGGAGAAATTTAAAAATTTTGACTTTATAGTGTATGACACGGCTGGTAGAGACGCTTTAGATGAAAATCTTGCTTCAGAATTGAAGAGCTTAGCTGAAATAATAAAACCTGATGAAAAATTACTTGTTATACCAGCGGAAATAGGTAAGGTTGCTAAGAGTCAATCCGAAGAATTTAACAAATTAGTCGGAATAACTGGAATAATAGTTACGAAAATGGATTCCTCAGCGAAAGCTGGATCTGCTATTTCAGCCTGTGTCGCCACAGGCGCTAAAGTTAAATTTGTATGCTATGGGGAAAAGATCGATGCGATTGAAAAATATGATCCAAAAAGGTTTGTTTCTAGAATTTTGGGGTTAGGGGATCTAGAAACTTTAATAGAAAAAGCAAAAGAAGTGGTTAAACCTGAAAAAACTGAAAAATTAATAGAGGGTGATTTTACTTTAGAAGATTTCATAGAGCAAATAGAGTCTTTTCAAAAAATTGGACCTTTCGATAAAATATTTTCAATGATCCCTGGTTTAAGTTTACCGAAGGATATAATCAAGAAACAAGAAGATACGATGAAAAAATGGAAATATATAATTCAATCTATGACGCCAAAAGAAAGAAAAGAACCTGAAATTATAGATGAAAGTAGGATAAAAAGAATAGCGAAAGGCAGCGGAACGAGCGAAGAAGAAGTAAGAAATCTGATATCACAATATTTTAAAGTTAAAAAAATGATGAAGAGCTTTGGTGGGATGAAGGGTTTGAGTAGGGGAAATTTGCAAAATTTACTAAAGCAATTCGGGTTTAGAGTATAGAATATGAGAGAGTTTATCTTGTTTTCTAGAGGAGTAACTTCTGATTTCAATATAAACGATCTTCCTGGAGCAGGCAGAATGGATCTAGTGGCTAGATGCGTTTCCACAGGAATTTTTCTCTCTTATTCCCTTAGACCTGACGTAAAATTCCACGTTGTTTTAAATGGACCGCCAAACCCACCTTTAACGATAACTTTTTTCACTAACGAACTTAAAAATGTATCCCCAGATGAGAGAAACATAGCCTCACATATAAAAATCGCAATAAAAAACTCAGGTAAGAAGAATCCGTCTGAACCTGGTATATATGTTGAAAAAATTTCTTTTGAGGAGCTGGTTAGAAAAAAGGTAGAAGAATGCAGAAATTCGGTTTTTTACCTTCACAAAGAAGGTGAAGATATTAAAAATTTTGAAATCGGAAAAGACTTCGTCGCGATACTTGGAGACAATAAAGGTTTACCTGAAAAAGAAGAAATTTTTCTAGAGAGATTGGGTGTGAAAAAAATTTCTCTCGGTAAAATCGAATACTTATCTTCACAGGTTGTTACCATAATAAATTACGAGGTGGATAGAAAGTGTATGTTATAAAAACTGCTATCGATTTGATGAGAAGATATAGCATTTGTGATAATTGTTTAGGTAGAGTTTTTGCGAATTTGCTAACCGGATATTCGAATAAGGAAAGAGGAAGATTTGTGAAAAGTGTAGTAGCGATGTTGATAGATTGTGGGGAAAAAATAGAAATAGACCCTTCGAATATTCGTGATATAAAACTTAGAAATTTGAAAGTAGAGGCTGAGAAAAAGAAATGTTATTTCTGTGGTGATTTCTTTGAAAACAAGATAGAATTTTTAGCCAAAAAAATTGTAGAGAAGTTAAAAGAGTATGATTTTTCCACTTTTTTGATAGGAACGAAACTTTCTGGAGAGTTAAAATTGAAGGAAGAAGAAATGCTGGACTTGATAAATCCTGAGTTTTACGAGTCGATAAAAAGCGAGATAAACAGGGAAATAGGTAAAAAAGTGGAAGCGATGACGAACAAAAGAATGAATAGAGAGGCGCCTGAAGTCATTGTGTTGGTCGATTTGGAAAAGGAAGTTGTTTCCTTAAACGTCAAGAGCTTGTTTATTGTGGGTGAATATAAGAAATTTGTTAGAAATTTGCCACAAGCCACTTGGTATTGTCAAAGTTGTAAAGGGAAGGGTTGTGAAAACTGTAAAGGGACCGGGCTTTTGTACAAGTCTTCAGTCCAAATGATAATAGAAAAGCCTATCCTTAAAGTTACTAAGGGTAAAAAATCTAAAATTCATGCCGCAGGTAGAGAGGACATCGATGTGAGATGTTTAGGTTGGCGTCCCTTCGTCATAGAGATAGTTAAACCTAAGGTTAGAAAAGTAGAACTGAAAAAATTGGAGAAAGAGATAAACAAATCAAAAAAAATTAAAGTCAGGTTAATAAAAGTTGTTGAAGACGGAAGTAAACTTGTTAAATTTTTGAAATCTGAAAAAGCAGAAAAAACGTATCTGGCAGAGGTTGTTTTCGAAAAACAAATCGATAAAAATAAGCTAAAGTTGATAGATGGTTTGAAAAATTCAGTGATATATCAAAAAACCCCTACAAGAGTTTTAAAAAGGAGGAGCGATAGGATAAGAAAGAAATATGTGAGAGAGATCAAGTGGAAGTTGAAAAACAGTAAGACTTTGATTTTGAAAATAAGAGCTTCTTCTGGTCTTTATGTTAAAGAACTTATCACGGGCGATGAAGGTAGAACAAAACCGAGCATATCAGAAATTTTAAATAATAAACCGATAAAAGTTTTATTGGACGTGATAAAAATCCATAGTGATTGGAAGAGAATGATTGGAGGACGATAAAATGAAAATATTGGTTCCGTTTGCTGAAGGGTTTGAAGAAATAGAAGCCATCACGATTGTTGATGTTTTGAGAAGAGCTGGGTTAAAAGTAGATATAGTCGGGCTTGAAGACGAAATAGTAGTTGGAAGGAATGGGATAAAAGTACTGTGTGATAAAACTTTGAATGAAGTGGATGAAGAAGAGTACGATAGTATAATTTTGCCTGGTGGGAATCCAGGTTATAAAAATTTGATGTCTTCAGAAAAACTCTTAGAAATGTTGAAGAGGCTTGGTGAAAAAGGTAAAGTTCTTGGAGCTATATGTGCATCTCCGATAATACTTGCTAAAATTGGTTTGTTGAAAGAAAGGAAAGCGACTTGTTATCCTACCTTGAGAAACGAAATACCTAACTATGTGGATGAAAGGGTTGTTGTCGACGAAAACATAATCACTTCCCAGGGCCCGGCCACCGCTTTAGAATTTTCTCTAGAAATAGTAAAGATTTTAAAACCAGAGATATATGAACAAATTAGAAAAGGTTTGTTGAGTGATAAATATGGTTAAAAAATCGCAGGGATTCAGGGTAAAAACAAGGAAAAAACTTGAAAGAGAGGCTAGATATAGGCCTACTATCACAAAGTTTTTACAAGAATTTAAAATAGGTGATAAAGTTGCAATAGTTCAGGAACCGAGTAGTTTTAAGGGGATGCCATTTTCTAGATTTAGGGGAATGATAGGTGAGGTTGTAGAAAAAAGGGGCAGAGCTTATGTCGTTGAAATAAAGGTCGGCGGAAAAATCAAAAAGGTTATCTCAAGGCCGGAACATTTGAAACTAATAGCTTAAAAATAATAAAAACATTATCTTTTAATGGAAGTAGTTAAAGAAGAACCAATAACGTTTTCGGAAGCGAAAGAAATATTGGAAAAAAAGAAAGACGAAAAAAGATACGAAATCGTTAATGCTTTGGAACATGTTAGAAAGTTTTCTACGCTATCTGTTGAGGATATCAAGAAAATGAAAGAAGAGTTGAGAGGGATAAATAAGTTGAGTGAAAGTCAAATAGTAGAAATTTGCAATTTCTTACCTAAAACCAAGGACGAACTAAAAACAATACTTTACAAAAGTTATACAAACTTTGAAGAAAGTGAGATAAATAAAATAATTGAAATCGTTAAAAAGTTTGGCTAAGGTGGTGATTTTCTGTGCCGAAAGACGAATATTTAATAGTATTAGATTTTCTTCCAATGGGAAAAGCTACCGACAAAAAAGTTGAACCTTTGGCACAAGGTATAGGTGAAAAATATTTTTCTTTATTGGAAGTTGTGATAAAAAAAGGTGTTGCAGTAAAACCGAAAGATAGAATTTACATAGGAGAAGGTAAGAGAGATGTTGTAGAATATATAAAGAGGAGGATAACTTACGATGAGTTGACTAGCCTTGCGAAGGATAATTTGGAAGGTGTAGTCGCTGAAATCGTTGAAAAAGATGAGAAAAGATTTGTTAACATTATCAATATGGCTCCACCTTTAAGCACAAGGATGCATTCCTTGGAACTTTTACCAGGAATAGGTAAAAAACATCTTTTCAGTTTGTTGCAAGAAAGAAAAAACAAACCCTTCGAGAGTTTTGAAGATTTGAAAAAAAGGGTTGAGATGATACCGGATCCTAAAAAGATGGTTGTGAAAAGGATAATTTCGGAGATTAAGAACGAAGATAGACATAGGCTTTTTGTTTTTAGTTAAAGTTTATCTTTTGTTTAAACTTTGATTTAACAAGTTCTTAAGCTCGTTTATCTGTCTTTTAGAAAAATTCGATAAAATAAAGATTCAACTCCTATTTTTGGTTTTTAGCCCCGGGCGGATTCGAACCGCCGTCCCCGGGTTTCTTTCCCATCTTCTTGTCGAAGCTTTAGTCGAAGAGACCAAAGCCCGGTATCCTTGGCCGCTAGACGACGGGGCTATACAATATTTTAATCAACTTCTTGAAAATTAAATTTTACTGATTTTAAGAAAATGCGATATGCATTATACCGTTTGTAACTCTTCCTACTCTCGATAAGTGTTCTGTGGGATGTGCTCTGCTATATATTATCAGACTGTAAATTCCGTCCGATATATTCCAGATAAATGGGATTATCGGTGAGATCACTCCGCTCAGGTTCGCAGCTATTCTTCCGAATCTTATGAACTGGTATGGAAAGAATTTTTCTTCCTTATACATTTTATAGGAAACGATACCATCTATAACACCCCAAGATATTAAAAAGACTCTAATCCAACTAACAAAAGAGAGAATAGATTTAAGAAGTAGACCGCAAGCAAATATAAGCGGTAGACTAAAACTTTCATATATTCTATTCGTTAACTTTTGAATTCTCCTAGATCTATCCTTCCCAAATATTCGGAACAAGCAACAGACTACCATTTATTTAGAATTTGTAAGTTAGTTTTATAAACCTTTAGATTAGAGATAAAAAGACAAAACGAAACCAAGTATAGAAGACAGAAGAAGAAAAGGTAATGCTGGTAGTGGTTTTGAAAAATCTCTCCTACCCAAGACATAAAACATGATAAAAATGGAAAGTGTGGTAGTTAAAACAACAAAAATAGAAGTTTTTAGGCCGATAGAAAGTAGAGAGACGGCAAAACAAGAGGGTAGGAAATAGTCCCCTGCTCCTAGAGCAAAAATTTTCAATTTCACACCTTTTCCACCCTTCTTAAAAATAATCCTCCTAACATTCCTAGCAGGAAATACTGATATGAAAGCTGTAGGTTTTTTCACCAATTTTTCAGCTAAGTAAACCATATGGCCGGTAAAATAGACGGAAAGCAAATCATACACAGACAAAACGAGGAAAAGTAGGAAAACCACCTGTGGCGCGAGTGAAGAACCGAAAATCGCACTGGCAGACGGTATTGAAAGAAATAACAAAAAGTTTTTTATCCAGTAGCTTCTTCTTATCTCAGAAAGAACCACTAGGAAAGAAGAAACGATGAGAGAAAGGAAGAAAGGAAGAAAGTAGGAGAAGGTTGTTGTTGTTAAGAAAAAAACACTAATATTTTCCAAAATCTTCACTATTTCGATTTTAACCTTTATGAAAAACAAAACCAACAGAGTTCCAAGAATTATTAAGAAAAAAACAAAAACCACATTTCTGTAGTCGTCAGGTGATTCAAACACAGGCTCGATCATTCCTTTTTCCATAGCCTCACGTGTTATACCACCTAAGTAAAGTGAGAAAAGAGCAACCAACAAAAAGAAGACTGAAATTATTACGGCTTCTTTCATTCTACAGTTAAAAAATTCAGCTATAAATATTACTAAGTCTAAAATTAATGATGATAATCGGCTATACTTTTGAGAAGATTGAAGCTGAAAGGGGAAAGATAGAGGGGAAGGTCGATATAAATTCTACTGTGAAGATTGAAGCTGTTGAGGAAAAAGAAATAGACATTGGGGAAAAGAGAAAGGTTTTGGATATAAAATTTAAATTTGAAATTGAGTACAAACCAACTAACGGAAAGATATATCTAAACGGGAGTGTGCTTTATTCTGGAAAAAACAACAAAGAGTTGATTAAAAGTTGGGAGAAAGAAAAAAAATTACCGCAGGATGTGGATATAGAAGTTAAAAACTTTCTCTTTAAAAAATGTTTAACCTTGGCTCTTTTAATTTCAGAAGAGTTAAGAATGCCATCGCCGCTACCATTCCCAATGATAGTGAAAAAGAAGGAGGAAAGTAAAAACTACATAGGATAGGGACTATGTTTTTCGAACTAATTAAAACTTTTGGCTACCTTGGAATTTTCCTAGTTAGTTTGATCTCTACGTCCACAATATTCCTACCTTTCCCACTTTATTCGATAATAACGATAGCTTCTGCGTTAGGATTTAACCCATTTTTAGTCTCGATTCTTTCAGCCTTAGGAATGACGATTGGGGAATACACGGGATATTTTATTGGAAGAGGTGGTGGAAAATTGTTGTACAAAAGATATAAGAAGACAATAAAAAAGTTTGAAAAATTTTTCAAGAAGTTTGGTGTTCTAACGATAACGATTTTCGCGTTTCTACCCTTCCCTTTCGATATAATAGGGATAATGGCCGGGATTGGTGGTTTTGACATGAAAAAGTTTTTTGTAGCAACTTTTGTTGGTAAATTTTTCAAAGCCGCTTTACTTTCCTACCTTGGGTTTGGTCTCCACGAAATTTTAATCCTCTACTTCGCTTAAATTATTTTTAAACAAAACAATAATATTTTATGCCAGCGGTCACATTCTGTTTCGAAGTTCATCAACCGATTAGGATTTCACACTTTCAAAGCAATGGTTTTTTGAAAAATTCTAACCCATACGAAACCTACTTTAACCATGGTTTAAACAAATGGATCTTCGAAAGAATAGCAAACAAGTGTTATTTACCGACAAACAGAATACTTTTAGAAATATTAGATAATCTGAAGCATGAGAAAAAGAAATTCAAAGTAGCTTTTAGTTTGACTGGAACTTTCGTGGAAAGCGCAGAAAAATACAACAAGGATGTTCTATCTACTTTTAAACAACTTGCTGAAAAGCCAGAAGTAGAATTTTTAGGAGAAACTTACTATCATTCTTTGGCCGGCCTTTACGAAAACGAAGAAGAGTTTATAGAACAAATAGAGGCTCACAAACAAATGCTAAAAGATTACTTCAATGTCCAGCCAAAGGTTTTCGTTAATACTGAAATGTTATACAACAACAGAATTGCCAAAATTGTTGAAAAATTGGGGTTTAAAGCAATTTTTACAGAGGGTGCTGAGAGAATTTTGGAATGGAGAAACCCTAATTATGTTTACGTTAGGAAGTATTGTTTTCCTGACGATCCACCACCGCAAAAAAGACTAAGAGTTTTGTTAAGAAATTATAGGTTAAGCGATGATATCGGTTATAGGTTTTCTGCTAGAGATTGGGATCAATGGCCTTTGACCGCAGAAAAATACACAGCTTGGTTAAGCGCGACTCCAGGTCAAGTCGTAAACATATTCATGGATTATGAAACTTTTGGTGAGCATCAACCGCAAGAAAGCGGAATATTTTGGTTCTTGAAAGCACTTCCCTACATGATAATAAGAGATCCTAATTTGGAGGTTTTAAAGCCTAGCGAGGTTATAGAAAGGTACCAGCCCGTTGGTGAAATAGATGTTTTTGAATTTTCTACTGTCTCTTGGGCTGATATGGAAAGGGATACTTCTGCTTGGCTAGGTAATAGAATGCAACAAATCGCTTTCAATGAAATTAAAAATATAGAAAAGATTGTGAAGGAAGTTGGAAATCCTGATCTAATAAGAATATGGAGGCTGTTGCAGCAAAGTGATCATTATTACTATGTTTGTAATAAGTGGTGGTCTGACGGAGACGTCCACAAGTATTTCAGCATATTTGGGACTCCAGAAGAAGCTTTTGCAAACCTTATGAATATTATTTCAGATTTCAAAGCTAGGCTTCTAATAGAAAGGGAAAAACTAAACGGAGGATTAAAACAATGAAAGCCGTGGTCACAGGATCACTTGTGATCGATATAACTATATATCCTTCCAAACACTTCAGGACAATAAAAGATTTCTTTGCTTTTCCGTTTGACCACAAAATTCAAGTCGATAAAATTTTAGTCGAAGTTGGAGGATCTGGATACAATGTTTCTTCTACATTAACCAATTTTGGAAATAAAGTCAACTATTTTGGGGCTGTTGGGAAAGATACGTACGGGGAGATGATTCTGAAAGCTATGAGAAATAGAAAAATAAGAAGTAAGAATGTAAAGATCGTTGGTAAAGATTTGACAGGTTTTTCACTAATTTTTCTTTATGAAGGAGAGAAAACCATAATAACCTACAGAGGTGCGAACAACCACTTGTCTGAAAATGATTTTAAGGAATCTGAGTTTAGAAACCACGACTTGTTTTTATTCACAAGCATGACGAGCAAACAAAACATAGGTTTTATAAAATGTGCGATTGAAGTTTGTAAAAGGATTGGTTTAAAAATCTTTTGCAATCCGAGCATAGCAATGGTTGAAAATCAAGAGGATAATTTGAAAAAATTTATCAAGGAATCTGATTTTGTGATAATGAATAAAAAAGAAGCTTTCAAACTTACGAAAACCAACAAGATAGAACTCTCTGTCAAGAGATTAAAAAAGATGTGTAAAGGTATACCGATAGTCACTGCTGGAAAACATGGTAGTTATGTTTTTGATGATAGGGTAAAAAATTTTAAAGCATACAACGTGGAGGTCATAGATACGACTGGTGCCGGCGACACTTTCACCGGAGCTTTCATACATTCATACTATTTGACGAATGATTTGGAGTATTCGATCAAATTTGCCAACGCCGCTGCTGCTTTGAGAATCAGCAGTATTGAAAGGAAGATACCGAATGAAAAAGAAGTTACACAATTCATGGAGGAAAATTCATGATATTTGATTCTAAGGAAAGAAAACTGAAAAAAATTTTGAAAGATGGGAAAGCAATTATTCTAGCTTTTGATCATGCCGTCGAGCATGGTCCTCAAGATTATGAAAACGTTGAACTAAATCCAGAGAGGATCGGAAGAATAGCCTATGAAGGCGGGGCTGACGGAGTTATACTTCATATAGGAGCCGCCAAAATAGTAAGAAAACTTTACCCTAAACTTCCAGTAATAGTAAAGTTGACGGCAAGAACGAGTTTGACTTCAGACGACATACAAATTCAAGAGATCGTTACAAAAGTAGAAGAAGCGAAAAAAATAGGTGCGGTAGGTATTGCCGCTACGGTTTACTTTGGTTCGAACGATGAACATAGGATGTTTGCTAGATTTTCTGAAATAAAGAAAGATGCTGAAAAATTTAGAATGCCGATATTTGGTTTTGCTTACCATAGAAGTGTTAAATTCAAATCAAAGTATGACCCGGTTGCTGTTAGGTATGCTGCTAGAGTTGGTGCAGAAATAGGTTTTGATGTCGTTAAAACATATTACACCGGCGATAAAGAAAGTTTTTCAAAAGTCGTCAAAGATTGTTTCGTTCCAGTTTTGGTAGCTGGTGGTCCGAAGATAGAAGATGAAAAAGAATTTCTAAAGATTGTTGAAGATGTTATGAGTGTTGGTGCTCGCGGTGTGGTTGTCGGTAGAAATGTTTGGGAAAGGAGAGATGAGGACGCGATAAAACTTTTAATGGATTTAAGGAGGATAATCCATAAATGATAGTTTTGAATTTCAAATCCTATAAAGAGGCTCTTGGTAGAAAAGCTATTAAAATCTGTGAAAAAATAGAAAGAGTATATAAAAAAAGTGAGATAGAAATCGTTGTGGCTCCTCAATTTTTAGACATACCGACCATAGTAGAAAAATTTTCCTTTCCTGTAATCGCTCAACATGTGGACGAAGTAGAGGAAGGTAAATTCACAGGAAGTGTTTCTTTACTTTCTCTGAAAGAACATAAAGTCATTGGGTCACTTTTGAATCACTCGGAAAAAAAAGTTGAACTGAACAAAATCGAAAGAATTGTAAAAATGGCTGAAAAATTTGGGATTAAAATTTTTGCCCTGGCTTCCGATCTCGACGAAAGTAAAAAAATTTTAAAAATGGGGCCGTATTCTTTGAGTTATGAACCGCCAGAGCTAATAGGAAGTGGTAGGGCTGTTTCAAAAGAGAAGCCTGAAGTTTTAAGAAAATTCATAGAATTGGCTGAAAAATCCAAAATTGTAAAGATGGCTGGTGCTGGAATCTCTACGGCGGAGGATGTGAGGAAGGCTTTGGAGATTGGTTGTGATGGTGTTTTGATTTCTTCGTCTTTCGTTTTCTCTAAAAACAAAGAACTATTTTTGAAAAAAATCGTGGAAGTTTTTCTTGAATTCGATAGAAGCTTCCCGAAACTATAAGTTAGTTGTTTCAAAGGTTATCATTCTTTTTTAGAAAACTTCTTATAAGAAATTTCTAGCGCTTTAATTCCTGGTAACTCTCCTTTAGAGAGGTAATCTATCAAAGCTCCACCAGCCAGACTAATATAAGAAAATTTATCCTTTGGTATGTTGAAAAGTTCTATAGCAGTCGACGTGTCTCCTCCTCCTATTAGACTAAATGATTTTAACTCTGCTATTTCTTCCAGTATCTCTTTTGTGGATTTCCCAAATGGAGATTTTTCATACATTCCCAAAGGACCTTTTACTATTATATATTTCGAATCTCTGAGAATTTCCCTAAACCTATCTACAGTTTTTTTACCTACATCCAAAATCAAGCCAGAAGAAGGAATGTTTTCCACATCATATTCTACTCTCTCTCCATTTTCTTCTATTGCAACGTCGTCTGGTAATACAATTTGTTTTCTGTTTTTCTCTAAAAGTTTTTTCGCTCTCTCAGCTAAACCTAAGTAGCCAGTTTTCTCCAAAACTTTTCTGTTGTCTTCGTTTATGTCTATACCGCTAGCATGTAAAAAGAGATTTCCGATCAATCCGCCCAACAAAATTTTTTTCAACTCTACATTTTTTTCACTCAAAACTCTTTCCATAACTTTTAAACAATCGTCTACTTTTGCACCGCCTAGGATGAAAGTATCCCATTTAAGGTGAAATCTCGGAAGGTCATGTATATACAAATTTCCGATTATTTTGAAATTTTCGCCAAGAGAAAAGAAAGCTTTACTCACCGAATTTAACTCTCTCTCCATCACTCTACCGGCTATAGATGGTATGACTGTTGAGAAACCAACCACACTAGCATGAGCTCTGTGCGCCGCTGAAAAACCGTCTAAAATAAAATAGTCGGATAGAGGTGATAATTCTTTAACTATAGTCGAGTTCGCATGTTCTTCTATGCTTTTTTCTTTCGTTTCATCGTCTAAAAACCTAACATTGTCTAAAAGTATCGCTTCCCCGTTTTTCAAAGATTTTATTCTATTTTTAGCTTTCTCGCCAACTATATCGTCGACGAACTCTATTTTTTTATCCAAGTAGTTGTTCAAAAGATCCGCATGTTTTTCCAGATTTATAAAATCTTCATCTCCCTTTCTTCCCTGATGTGCTAAAACAACCACTTTCGCTTTCTTATATTGAAGCTCGTAGATGGTTTTAGAGTGTGCTCTTATTCGCGGCGAGTCTATAAGTTTTTTGGAGTTGGTGTCGTATGGGGAATTTATGTCTACTCTAACTAGAACTGTTTTTCCGCTGAAATCAAAATCGTCCATCGTGAAAAATTTCATTTATTTTTTTATCATCTGGAATTAAAAATAATTTTCCATAAAAGTTCATTTGTAAAACGCTAAGATGTGAATTTTATGTCTATCTTATGGAAAAGTTTTTATAGAATGGTTTAAAGTTTTGGTTGGTTTAAAGATAAACTTTTCTGGCTGACAAGTACTCTTACGAAAAAAATTTAAATTTCTTCGTAAATATAAAAAAATGTATAGACACTAAAGTATAAAAGGAGGTGATTAAACAATGCCGACTATAACTTTGTTCAACGTCGTAGGTGAGCTGGTGAAGGAAAATCTGATTCAAAAAATAAACGAAAATGGTAGAAAATTCAACATGTCCGCGTGTGAAAACAAGTATTCTAAAAACGAGATAATCATAAGCTACTTTTTTGAAGAAAACATAGAGGAAAAAATAAAAAACATCTTAGAGGAACAAGGAGATGAAGTGATCTCGATAATAAAACAAAACGGTAAAAATAAAATTTTGAGGAAACTTGTGGCTTTTTTAGATACAGAACTAAAAATTTTAGAAGTTTATAGAGGGCCAGATAAAGTAACAGAAGACTTCGTAGACAAACTTTCCAGTATAACAGGTGTTAAATTGGTCCCAGTTAAGTTTACAGCAGAAGAGTTAGAAAGCATATACAAAACCTACTCATATGAACTAAAGCAAGCGATGTTCAAAAACGTAGATGGTATGTTCTACAACATCTTCAGGGGAAACTTTTTAGAATCCAACAAAAGATTTTTGTTCTACTTACAAAACAACAAACAATCACTAAGAGTGATTTCTATAAGACCTTCGATCAAATTTTTAAAAGGTGGTCGGTATCAAGTAACCATCAACGGAGATAAAGGAACGATTAAATTCTCTCTAGCCTCAGAACAAAAGTGGAGACCTAGATTCGAGATCAGACAAATCGTTGGAATGTGTATGAAGGTTAAAAGGGGTTTAAATGAAAGCCTACTTAGACACCAACATACTCTTCAGTTTGATCAAAAAACAAATTGAAAACAGGATAGTAGGTATACAACCTAGAGAAATCTTCAATAATTACAAAATCGAGCCTGTTATTTCGTCTTTTACTTTACTCGAACTTGGTAAGGTTTTGAAAAGAGAGCTCGGTTTTTGTTGGGAAGTTGTTTTCAAACTTTTGGAAGGTCTCTTAGAGAAAACAAAAGTTTTAGAAGAAGTTAAAATCGATAGATTTTCTTTTAAATTTCTTCAGTGTGGTTTGAGTTTAGAAGATCTTTTACATCTCACTTTTTCCCGAAGCAACGAAATCCCGATCGTCACGAACGACAAACATATGATAAATGTTGCTAAAAATTTTGGCATTAGAGTTTTACCTTTGAAAGAATTAAAAATTTTCACTATCGAAAATAAAATTATCTAATGCTGGGGTCGCCTAACCAGGTATGGCGCCGGTCTTGAGTCATCAAGATCTGAATTGTGAAGAAAACCGGTGGGCTTTACGCCCGTGTGGGTTCAAATCCCACCCCCAGCGTTTTTAGATTATTCGAAAATCAATTTTAAACCAAGAAGGAGAAATAGGCCCAAGAAGAAAAAGAGTAAAGAAAGTAAATTCTTTTTTAAATTCCTTTCTCTATGAAGTCTTGGGATCAAATCCGAAGTCGCGATGTAGAAAAACCCACCTGCTGCAAAAGGTAGAATAAGGAAAGGTAAGTTTCCTGGCAAAACAAAAAACCCAAACAATCCACCTAATATAGAAGTAGCTTGGGCCAAAAAAGTAAGGATTATAGCCCTTCTTTTATTTAAACCTCCGTAAACCGCTGTTGCGAAATTTCCAAGCTCTTGTGGAACCTCATGTATAATTATAAGAATTGTGGTAAAAACTCCGAGAGTGAAGTCGACCATGAAAGAAGACGCGATGACTACACCGTCTATGAAGTTATGGATTGAGTCGCCTGCCAAAATTAAGTAGCCAAAGGGGTGTACTTTACATCTAACTTCATGACAATGTCTCCAGTTCAAAAATCTTTCAACGAAGAAAAATAACAAGAAACCTAGTAAAAAAATGTTGAAGGCTGTGAACGCTTGAACTTCTTCCAAAGACTCTAACAACAAATGATACAATCCTCCAGAAATTAAAGCTCCTGCCGCAAAAGAAACTAAAAAATATATAATTTTTTTTAAATGTTTTTCTTTAACGAAAAGTGAAAAAATTCCTATGAGCCCGATTAAACTGTTCAAAAGCGTTGCTAATATTATCCAAAATAACATAAAATTTTTAAAAAGCGAGTATTTAAACTTTAAAAACAATTCAAATCGATGAAGATTAACCAAATTCGAGCCGGAATGAATAAAATCGAACTAGAAGCGAACGTCGTAGAAAAATCTGAAGAAAGAACAGTCTTGACGAGATATGGAGAAAAAAGAGTGGCTGAAATTGTGCTTGAAGATGAGACAGGTAGAATAAAAGCTTCTCTTTGGGAAGAACAAATAGATGAGATAAATGTCGGTGACAGGGTTAAAATAGATGGTGCCTACTCTACTGAGTTTAAAAATCAGCTCCAAATCAACATACCAAAAAAAGGAAAAATAGAAAAATTATAGCTTTTCTTCTATCACTTCGGCCTCGAATATATAAAACTCTGTGTCGTTTTTCATCCACTCGTCAGGCTGAAGTCCGGCTTTTACACATAACTTTGAGAGAAATGTTTCTTTTTTTGGAAAATCGTCCCAAACTTGTGGAAGGAATAAAGCCGATTTTAAACCTCTCTTTATGATCACACCATGTTTGAAAGGTTGTATCTTTTCGATTTTTTCTTTGTAATCTCTACCCTCTATTTTTTCTGGATTAGAAAGAATGGAGACTTCTATAAATATGTTTTTCAGTTCTTCTCGGGTTAAAGGTTGGAATCTAGGATCCATTGTCGATGAGATCGAAGCTTCTATTAAACCTTCTATCAAAGGTTTTGAAGGATATGGTAAACCTATACATCCCCTTAGAAATGTTTTATCCCCATCTTTTTTGTATATACTCACAAAAACTCCTCTCTTTTCGTTCAAAACACTAGGATATTCTTTAGGTTTTGTCAAAATTCTTCCAGACTTAACGTAAGTTTCTATGGCCTTTTTTGCTAGACTAATTATAAATTTTTTGACTTCCTCTTCCATTTATCTTATTTTACTTCCTTCTTTAACATTTTTTTCTGGTTGTATAAGGACGACTTTATCCCCATCTTCAACCGCTAGTATCATACACTCAGACTCCACTCCCATGATCTTTCTTCTCTCCAAGTTTGTCACAAAAATGAACTTCTTTTCCAACAAATCTTCTGGTTTATAGTATTGTTTGATTCCTGAGACAGCTATCTTTTTTTCATTGCCGAAGTCTACTGTTAGTTTGTACAATTTTTGAGAACCTTCTATTTCCTCTACTTTCACAATCCTACCAACTCTCATTTCGATTTTCGAAAAATCGTTGTAGCTTACTGCCATCTAAAAAATTAGAAAAAGAAAAAATAAAAAGTCGATTTTTATTTCTTTCTTTTAGCTCTTTTTTCTTTCTTTTCTGCTTCTTTCTCTTCCTTCGCAAGCTCTCTCTCTATCTTCCACTCGTCCCATTCTAGCCAAATTATAAAAACTCCTATGAGAAGGACGAAGATTGGAATTGCTCCGTTCAAAACCACTAGAACATCACTCAAAGCTGGTTTTAGATATCCTGGAATTCCTGCGAATATATAGTAGATGGACGCTACTACTATTATCACACCCATTAGAGCTTTTATTAGCGGATGCATACTATCACTAAAGTTAATTTGACTTAAAAACATTTAAATGTAAGAAGACAATTGGTTTTTTATGATAAACTTGTATAAAAGTTTGGCAAAACTTTGGAAGATGAGATTTAAAAACGAAGATTTGGAAAAAATGGTTAAGTCTAGGTTGGAAGAATGGAGAAGTCAACCTTCAGTCGTTAGAGTTGAGCGCCCAACAAGATTGGACCGAGCTAGAGCACTTGGTTACAAAGCTAAACAAGGTTATGTGATAGTTAGAGTGAGAGTTAGAAAAGGTGGGAAGCCTAGGAGACTTTACGAGAGAAGTGGAGGTAGAAAACCTTCTTCAGCTGGGCTTCTAAAATTTACTGCTAGAAAATCTGATAGATGGATCGCTGAAGAAAGAGCAGCGAGAAAATTCCCGAACCTCGAAGTTCTAAACTCTTACTACGTCGGTGAAGATGGTAGATATAAGTGGTTTGAAGTGATAATGGTCGACCCGCATCATCCGAGTATAAAAAACGATGAAAAAATAAATTGGATTTGCTCGTCTAAGAATAGGAGAAGAGTTTTTAGAGGACTAACAAGTGCTGGTAAAAAGGCGAGAGGATTAAGAGCATAAATTTTACTAATCTATAAAATTTTTAATGCCAAAGTTGAAAAGAGAGTTGAATGTTTTTTACCTTGTGATGATAGGTATAGCGAATATAATAGGAGCTGGCATTTTTGTCGTCAGTGGTGTGGCAGCTGGAATCGCTGGCCCTTCCGTTGTGATTTCATTTTTTATAGCAAGTCTCGCTGCTTTGTTCACAGGTCTGAGTTTAGCTGAACTCTCCTCAGCCATAACACAAACTGGAGAATCTTACACATACTCGAGAAAAGCTTTCGGAAATTCTATCGGGTTTGTCGTCGGTTTGATAAAAATGATGAACAACGTTTTGTCTGTAACCGCTGTGACGATGGGTTTTTCTATTTTTCTCATATCTTTTTTCTTTCCATCCCTAAACTCCTTCATCTATCTTTTCACAGTATCCTCACTGGTCATTCTACTCTCAACTTATTTGAACATAGTAGATATTTCAAAAATGTCTAAGGTAGCTACGTTTTTAACTCTAGTTAAAATTTTTGCCATATCTTTTTTCATAACATTGGGACTTTTTTACGTGAAAGATAACTTCGATCCTCAAAAACTTCAGCCTGTCTTTCCAAACGGACTAAGTGGTACTTTCCATGCTGCTTCGATGGTTTTTTTTGCATACATAGGTTTTCAAGTGATAGCAATGGCAACAGAAGAAGCTAAAAACCCTAAAAGAGATATCCCAGCAGCAATACTTTTTTCTATTTTCATATGCTACGTCCTTTACAGTCTAGTAGCCCTTGTCCAAGTTTTAGTCGTCGACTGGCAGACTTTGGGTAAAGTAGAAAACTCGGTTTTGTACGTTACCCAAAAAATCACAGACAACTATTTTGTCAGTCTCTTCATGATATTTTCCATACTCTCGGCTATGCTTTCAGTCATAATAACCACGATATACTCTGGCTCTAGGCTTTTCTTCGCGTTTTCCAGAGACGGATTTATACCAAAAAGCTTGTGTGAGGTTGATAAAAAATATAAAACACCTGTTAAGTCTATCCTTCTACTTTCCTTTATGAGTATTTTATGTTTGTTTATAAACGATATTAATTTGTTAATATCGATCGTTAGTTTTGGCTACCTACTGACATTTCTACTGACAAACTTAAGTTTGATAAAGTTAAAGAAAAAAATCAAACCAAAATTTGAACTTCCTTTCCATCCATGGATACCAATCTTGGGCGCCATCTCTACCATACTTCTTATAATTTCTTTAGATAATGTTGCAAAAATTGTTGGTCTTGCTTTCGTCCTACTTTCTTTTCTAATTTATTTTTTGTTTGTAAAAAGAAAATTGGATAAAAATGTTTTTCGATCTACACATTCACAGCACTTTTAGTAGTGGTGAATCAACACTAGAAGAAATAGCCAGAGTTGCTAAAGATTTTGGTTACAAAGGTATAGGGTTTGTTTCCTATATTTTGAAAAAAGAAGAGGAAGATTTTCTAATAGGAGAAATAAAAAGAGTATCTTCCCAATACAACATCGAAATTTTTTTTGGCTATGAAGCGACGAACAAAAGAGAGCTAGATTTGATATTGAAAAGGAGAAATGAGTTAGATTTGATATTGGTTAGTGGAGGAGAATTGAAGTTAAATAGAATTTCTGTTGAAACACGTGGTGTAGATATTTTAACTCATCCTGATTTAAAAAGGAAAGATTGTGGTCTTAACCATGTTTCAGCAAGACTTGCTAGGGAGAATGAAGTAGCGATCGAAATAAATTTTAGAGAAGTTTTAAACGCTGAGAAGTTGGTTAGGTCGCAAGTTCTATCCAACCATAAAGACATTGTCAAACTTTATAAAAAATATAAATTCCCTTTGATAGTGACTTCTGGCGCTTTGTCACACTGGCAAATAAAAGATCCTAAGGTTTTGATCTCGTATTTAAACTCACTTGGATTGGAAATTTCAGAAGCTAAAAAGGCTTTAAAAGATTACCCAAGAAAAATAATAGAAAGGTCGAAAGAATGGAAAAGTGAAAAGTGGATAATGAGAGGCGTTAAGGTAGTTGATTAGGTTCTGACTACTTTTTTTCCACCTTCCCAACTTTCCCATTCTATCCATTCATCTGGCGCCAACACGATGTTATGAACCCACTCGTATGTAGCATAACCCGTGCATGTATCTGACTTGGCGAAACATATCCTGTCGATGACGTTTGCGTGGTCTCTACAAACCGCTTTTCCTCCCATAGAAACAGCAACTGCATCTTTACCACAAAACCAACACTTCATTTTTTCACCTCCATTAAAAGTAAGTATGGGATTTGTCTATAAGAAACGAAAAACAAAACGACCGCTATAACAAGGAACAAAGCGATTGTGGAGAAAAATTCGAAGGGGGAAATTTTTTGATTGTAGTAGTAGTAATACATTTGAATAAAAACTATAAGGAAGATTAGGAAAACGAACCATGCAACCCATTTTGGCAGCAAAATTTTTTTAACCTTCATTCACAACAACTCCTCGTAGACTTTTAAGGTTTTTTTAGCAACTTCGTCCCAGTTAAACGCAGTCTCGGCCGCATACCTTCCTTTTTCACCCATCCATCTAGCATGCCCGAGATTTCTCAATATCTCTTTTATTCCCCACGCTATAGAATTTGGAGCTTGATAAACTCTGTAACCAGTGACGTTGTGCCATATCAATTCTCCTGCTCCAGTTCCATGAGTTGCTATAACTGGTTTTTTGCATGCCCAAGCTTCCAAAACAACAATTCCAAAAGGCTCATTTCTACTTGGCACCACCACAGCTTCGCTTGCTTTTATGATTTTTGTTTTCCATTCATCTGGGACGTAGCCAGTAAATCTCACGGCATGCCATAAATTTAACTCTCCTACTCTTTTTTCAAGTTGACTCTTCATGTATCCGTCTCCGATGAAAACGAATTTAGCGTTTGGAAATTCTTTCAAAACATCAGGTATCGCTTCTATTAACATATCTGCTCCTTTTTGATAAGTCATCCTTCCGATGAAAACAATCATCGGATCAAAAACTCCAAAACCTAGATGTTTTTTCACATCGTTCCACGGATCTATTTCTCCGTTATATCTTTGAGCCCATATTCCGTTTGGAACAACCCTGATCTTCCAATCAGGGACTCTATATAAACGCATGACCTCATCCTTCATAACATTAGAACATACTATCAATCTGTCTGCTATATATGTGCCGTACCATTCTAAATTTGATATGTCATGCGCTCCTCCACCGTTAAAATGATTTCCGTCTCTACCATATTGAGTTGAATGTAGAGTAAAAACAGTTTTTCTACCCCTTGCTTTTTTTATTTCGTCCAACGCCATAACAACATGCCAATCGTGGCCGTGAACTATGTCGAATTTTCCTATGTAGTTTTCTGTTTCAAAGAAGTAATGGACCATCGACTTACACATGTTGTTCGTCATCTCATAAATAAAGTTTCTGTCGAAGTTGAAAGGACATCTATGATAGTGAACGCCCTCTATGTTTTCGTAAATAGCTTGGTTGTTTCCTATTCTTGTAAAAACATGGACTTCATGACCAAGTCTTTGCAAAGCCGCTGCCAGCTCTGTGGCGTGAACCGCAAGCCCTCCACATGGTATAGAATGTAGGGATTCCCAACTGAAAAAAGCTATTCTCATAAATAAAATTTAAAATGTATTTAAAAGTTTTTAGAAAAGTTTTTAAGCCTTTTTTCTATCACGTCTAAAATCCTTCCTCCCTGAGAGAACCAGTAATCTGTACCCCAATAAACGTAACAGCTAGTCTCCGCTATAAGCAAAAGTTTCAACAAATCTTCATCCCCCACTTCATTCACTTTTTCACTCAATTCGTCTATTTTTTTGGCTATGCTAGCTCTTTTTTCACCCCATATCCATCTTTCATGGCCACCCACCCAAGAAGCACCAATAAGTTTCAATTCAACCTTCTCTAATTTTTCACCCCTGTAGTATTTTTCCAAAAACTCTGAGACTAAAATCGAAGATACAGACTGGTCCTTAAACTTTGTGAAAAAAGTTGTGTAGGTTTCTGGGAAAAATTGATTCATCATCACGTTGCCGTTTTCTCCATCACTCGCCGTTATTATTAAAGCTGGTTTTTCCAAGTTTAGAATTTTCTTAGCTTTCAAACACTGTTCATAAACATAAGAAGCATCCATTCCGGCTTGTTGATCTAGAAAATAGTATGGTGTGGAAAAGAGTGTTGTGATTTCTTGGTCGTTGATTGAGATTTTATTTGGTTTGGAAAAAATTCTAACTCTGTCTTCATAACTGATTTTTTCATAGTCGTTAACAGAAAAAATTGGTAAAATGATCCACTCGTAGCCAAAATCTTTTAAAATTTTAATTAGCCTAGATAACTTATCTCCGTAAGATGGGGTTCCCATCTCAGGTAGCCAAAATCCTTTAACTTTTTTCAAATGGTTTTTCCCAAACAAAGAAGAAAAAACGTTTTGCCATTCTCTGATTTGCCATTTCCAATCTCTCTCTGGAGTTACAGGAAAGTAACAATGTGAATAAGCCGAACCAGCGAATTCTATAGAATCGGGGAACTTTCTCAAAACGTTTTTGTAACTCTCTATTATATTTCCGATTTTTTCTCCCTCTACTTCTACGTCTTTCAAAAATTCGGAAAGTTTGTCCAAAGACTCTAGGAGAATTCCTGAAAAGTCTAAAACTATCTTTGGGTTGAACTTCGATAACCGCTCGATGTATTTCGCTGGATTTTTGTAAGCTCTAGCGATTAATTTTCCGTCCCAACTTTCCTTAGAATCTTGAGACAAAATCATTTTTTTTAAATTACTCTCGAGTTTGTCGTCGAGCCAAACCAAAGGTTGGTGCATGTGAAGCCATGGTACCCAAAAAGCTTCCATGTATAAATTTTGTGCTAGAATTGAAATTAATTCAAATTGGACCGGCCGGGATTCGAACCCGGAGCCTCCGCCTTGCGAAGGCGGCGTCCTACCTTTAGACCACCGGCCCATGATTTATTTTCATATGCAAAAACTTATCTCACGTCTAATTTTTGTATTTATACTTATCGATCATAAAATTTTAGTATGAAATTGCATGGGGTTGTGGTAAGAGGTGAAGAAAAAATAGAAGTTTATTTTCCTGAAAGACCTGTTTATTGGGAGAGAAGGATAAGCGAACTTCTTCCCGTTATCATGGATGTTGAAAACGCGAAAAAGGGTATGAGATTTTTTGGAGATTTGCCAGTCTACTACGTTTACAATTTGTGGAATGGAATAGACTACTATAGGAAAATAAAGAACGATTACAAATTAAACTTTGATTTGACTTTGTTGAAAGGTGGTGTTTTTTATCCTGGAGAAATTAGCGAGTTTTTCTTAACCTATGGCCATGTCCATGAAAAGGAACGTGGAGAAGTTTATCGAGTTTTAAAAAATGAGTGTATGATAATGCTTGCGGATTTAAAGAAAAAGGTTTGCTTTTACTCAGAGTTGAAAGAAGGTGATATTTTCTTTGTTCATCCAAAGTATGCACATAGATTAATTTCTACAGGAAGAGATTGTTTGGTTTTATGTATATCACCAGAAGATGCAGGACATAACTATGAAATTATTAAAGGTAGGGGATTTCCTTACCATTTCTTTTTAGAAAACGGCTGGATAAAAATCGTTGAAAACAAAAAATACAAAGACGAGTTTAAGATCAGAAAGGTTTTTCAAAAAAACAAAATAGATTTGGAGAATTTGGATAAAATTAGAGAAATTTTATACAAACCTAATAAGAATGAAAAATTCTACCATCTCAAACCTACTCTATAGCCACTACTTTATACTCTTTTTTCAACCTACTTTCAAAGTTTACGTCTAACCTTCCTTCTTTAAAAATTATTTCCAAAGTTACCAAATCGTCTCCAATTCTAATTCTCCTAACGAATCTACCTTCAATCTTTGGCGAAACTTTAATGACATTGGAAAAACTGTTGTATTCTAAACCTAACAAACCTTCGTCTATCGCTTTTATTATCGAACTTGCTGTCCATGTTTGTAAGAAAGCGCTTTCTTCTTTTCCTACAGGTTTTTCCACTCTCAACTCTCCTGTCTCAGAATTCCAAACTTCAGGTAAGGCCGATAAAACAAGCTCGTTCGACTTTATGTATATTTTTCTTAAATTTTCCAAACCCCTTTCCACTCTTCCGGTTTTAAATTGTAAGTATGAAAGTAGAGCTAACAAGTGAGACCAAGTCGCTCCTTTTTGGTATAAAGTCGGATTATATTCGTTAGAATTCCTAGGTAGAATTGATAGGCCTACTTCTGTTGAGAATTCTTCTTCTATTTTTTTCACAAAATTTTTTGTGGAGAGAGTTACGTTAAAAATTGGGAGAAAAATTTGATTCAACGTTTTTTTGTCCGATCCTAAAACATCCAAGAAATCTTCTCCTTTTTTAAAATGTTTGACTATATTTTTCTTCAACTCTCTCGATAAATTTTCCACTCTTTCTACCAAATTGTTTTCTTCTATCAACCCGAACATTTCTTTCATCGCTTCCAAAGCGGCAAACCAAAAAACTTGAACTTCCAAACAATAACCTTCTCTTTCCAAAGTGTCCATCCAAGTAGAATTTTTATCCGATTTTATGAAACCGAACTCGTTTTTACTTTTCTCATAGCGTTCTAAAATCTTCAATAGCAGATCCTTAAACTCTTCTATTAAATAGATTTCACCTGTTTTGAAAACATAGTTTTTTAAAGCCACAACAAAAAGGGGTGTTGCGTCTGAGGAATTGTAGTCGATCTTGTCTTTAAGCATGAAATTCGGTATCACACCGTCTTTGCTATTTTTAGCTAGGAGAATTAGCGTATCTCTCGCTACTTCCTTTTCTAGGAAAAAATTCGAAATCGATAGACAAGCGTCTCTACCCCAAATTTGAGTATACCATGGATAGCCCGCTATCAAAACTCTCTTTCCACCGAAGAGAACTGTATTCTTTTTTAAATTTAAAACAGCTATCTTAAAAAGCTCGTCTAAGTAACTTATATCCGAATGGAACAAATTTTCTCTTAAACAACTTTCGTAAATCTCCCTCTTCTTTTTCAACAACTCAGTAGAATTTTCCAATATTTTTTCCGCGTCACAGATTTCCAAATCACAAGCAAAAACAAAAGTTATCGTTTTTCTCTCTCTTGGTTTTAAGAAAAAACTGGTAGAAAAATTTTTTGTAACAAAACATCTCTGTGGTTCGTTGCTTGGATAATGAGTTTTATAGAAGTGGTAGCCGATAAACTCTCCTCTTTCTGAAGATAAAAAGATCATTCTACCTTTTTCAGATTTCACAAAATAACAATTTTCTTTGTACAAAACTTCGTAATCCCTTTCGTTCCAATTTTCGTTCCATTCCCTAATGTTTACTGCCGTTTCTATCTCCAAATTCACATTTCTATCAGAATCGGAAAGGTTTTCAAACGAGAGAAAAATCACCAAGGCTGGTTCTTTCTCTGGAATGAAAAGTTTTTCTTCTATAGAAATTCTATCCACTTCGTAGCAATGTTTAAAATATTCCAAGCCTTCTTCTATCGTCCTTTGAGAAGAAGTCAACCAAACACCGTTAACTTTCATCGCATAGTACTCTAAATATTTTGTCGTCAACTTCCATAAACCATTCCACTTTGACCTAAAATTTCCGTCACAGAATCTATTGAAAAAACAACTTTCTCCTACTAAAAAATACATCTTATTCTCATTCATTAATTAAATTTTATTTATGTTCTTTAAATTCCATTTAAATTATTGGATGGTTTTTGTGTTGAAGCAAGTCATTATAGTAAGAAAAGATTTGAAATGGGGTAAGGGAAAATTAGCAACTCATGTAGCTCACGCTAGCCTGGAGTCGGCACTACAAGTAGAAAGAGAGAAGTTAGAGAAGTGGAGAGAAATGGGAGCGAAGAAAGTCGTTTTAAAAGTTAAAGATTTGGAAGAGCTGAAAAAAATTGAAAAAAAGTTGAAGGAAAATAAGATTCCTTACGTGAAAATATCTGACGCTGGACTGACTCAACTTAAAAAGGGTACGATAACTTGCATAGGTATTGGGCCAATTGAAGAAAAGAAAATCGATAAAATCACCGGAAAACTCAAGCTTCTTTAATCTTTTGTTTCTCTAAAGCTTTTTTTAAAGCATAATTTAAAATTTCTGTTTGAATATCATTTGGTACGTAGAAAATTTGTGAAAAAACTTCTTGATTTTTCTTTGTGTCGTATATTATCAACTTACCGAGTTTTAATCCTGTTAAATAGCAATAGAAAATGAGCTGAAGCTCTCCTCTTCTTATTTGTAATGTTTTGTTAGAAGATTTAACATAGGTTTTAAACTCTTCAACTATACCTTTTTCATGATCAACTTTATCTGGCGTTCCGTAGATTTTATACTTACCTCCGTTATATTCAAATTCCTTATAATACGTATCATTGTTTTCGTAGCCAAATTCTCTATGAATCTCTGACCCGTTTTTAAACCCATTTTTCTTCTTCCTTTTTTTGCTATTTTTCAATGTCCCGTTCTCTTCTTCCATCAACAAATTTACCAGATATGAGACTGAGAAAGATTTCATAAACAAAACCCAAAAAACCTCCCAATTTTATTTTTTCTAAGCTAAAAAATAAATTCTTTAACTTCTATTCTAACTCTAAGTGTAAAACGGTCATTATAAATTTGATGGTCGCCAAATCCAACTCTTTCAAACTTTTTCCAGAAATGTAAACGTTGTAGTCCTCTACTCTAACTGAAGTTTCGTTCGCTAGCTCTGGCGGTATTATAACAATCACAGGATTTGAACTGTCTCCACTTATCTCATGAACTTCCGAAATTTCTCTACCCTTTATTTCAACGTTCATTCTTTTTATCGTGTAAAAAGTTGTCAACTTGAATGTTATTTCATAAGCTTCTACTCCAATCAAACTAGTTTGGTTTGTTGAATTCAAAATCGCTATCGTTATTTTTTTCAAACCTCTGTTCCAAAAAATCCTTCTTATCGAATCTTCATTTGGTATAACGGAAATGTTTTTTGCCAGCCTAAGATCTTCTCTGAATTCCATCGGAACGTTAAAGTAAACGATCTTTTTTATAGGTTGTGTGGATTTGTAAAGTGAGTATAAGTGTGGGTAGAGTAGAATTATGGCTATAGATGTTAGTATAAAAACTGATAGGGCGATCAATCTTTCTTTCGTCAACCTTATTTTAACATAATTTCTCTTCATAGTCTAACACTCTAAAATTTTCAACAAATCTTGCAAGGATACTATTCCCTCTAAAACAATTTTATCGTCTATTATTATCGTTGGGCTTCTAGTAACGTTGTATCTTAACTTTATCACGTCTACAGTTGTTAAATTTAAATCCATGTTTATCGGTATTAATAAAATTTTATTCCCACACCTTTCTTTGACATCCAACATTATCTTTGACTGGACTTTATTTCTTAGCCTAACTTCTTGCTCCTTAGCGAAGAAATCTTGTAAATATAAAACGTTTTTATAAGTGAAATTGCACTTCTCTTTCAAATCTCTCGAATCCAGCCAAAATTTAACTTGCATCAAAGTGTATTTTCTCAGTTCTTCTCTCATTTCCGGCGCAAACCTGTTTAACTTTATCATCTCCTCTATTTCCTTTCCTCTCTCGTATATCTTTTGGTTGTACAAAAGGTTTAACTCCAGTGCTTCGCTACAAAAACCTTCACCATACAACTCTTTAAGCCTTGTCAAAAATATCGAGTCGTCCCAGAAAATTATGTCGGACATTAAAGACTTTCTTATATGAGAAATCCTGTAGTTGTCGATCAAAATACCAAACATCATACCGCTAAGGAAAATGAAGATAGAGATTACCAAAGACTTAACGTATATGTTGTCTTTCTCTTTCATTTTGTCAACCATACTGGCTTGATTTTTAATTTCTTTCTTAAAATTATAAATTTAAAAATCGAGTAGAAGGAGATGATTGGGAAGAAAACAAGATAGATGAAAATAAAGGTTACCAAATCGAACAAACTCGCCCTTTTCTTATACTCTCCCAAAACTTTGACGATTATTATCAAGCTTAGGAAAAACAAAATGATGCCGTAGAAAAACAAAAAGTCTGGGTTAAAATCGAGGGAAAAAACGAATGGGTTTGTGCCGTATTTGAAACTTAGTAGATAGTAACTTAAGTTCATGTATAAGGTGTAGAAGAATGTGTAGAAAAACAAACTTATTCCTATCGTTGAAAAAACATAGCCTAAAATCCAACTTGGTAGGAGAAATGTTCCGACTGGATGTCTTTTCATGAATGTACCTATATATTTAGTAATTATCTGTAAACCGCCGACTCCCCATCTAACTCTTTGTAAAAACCATCTCTTGAAAGTATCTGGCATGTTCGTGTAAACCTTCGCATCGTATGCCATTCTGATTCTATAACCGTGATAAATCAAACGCCATGCAATTTCATTGTCTTCTAGAATACAATTTTTGTCAAAACCTCCAATTTTTGTCAAAACTTTTTTTCTGTAAAGACTTAGTGGTCCTGGTGTGGCTGTGATGATGTTGAGGTTTTCAAACAACTTCCTAATGTAGGCGATTATCTTCAACTCTATGTCTTGCCATCTCTCTAGAATTTTTTTCTTTCGCCTTTGAAGAATCCTTGAGGTCACAGAAGCGACGTCTTCACTATCAAAACATTTAACACAATTCAATAGAGAATTTCTCTCTAGAGTTGTATCTGAGTCGACAACACCCACTATTTCAAATTTCGCTTTCTTTGTGCCGAAGTTTATAGCTCTCGATTTTCCTCCCCGTTTTTTCTTAAAAACCTTAACACCATATTTTTCAAATTTTTTAACCACTTCGTAAGTTCTGTCTGTGCTTCCGTCGTCCACCACTATTATTTCCAATCTATCTTTTGGATAGTTTAACTTCAACAAACTTTTTATAGTTTTTGATATGTCTTTTTCTTCGTTGTAAGCTGGTACTATTAGGCTAACTCCAGGTAAATCTTCTTTCCTCAAAACCTTATTTTTTTTTTAACGTCTTTCATGTGTTTTAAGAATACTAAGAACTGGAAGACTGTAAAGTACAGGACTGCAAAAACTATTACCAAGTAAATGTATGTTATCAAGTCCATAAAAATAATCTTGGGTTTTTCGATATAAAAGATTTTTTACATTTTTTCGATTTCAAAAAAATAAAAAAAGAAAGAGGGGGTTTAGGTTAACCCCTTTACATTGGAGTTATTACTGGGGTTGTAACAGTTCCTGTGATTTTAACGGTTGAAACTTGTTGATTCTCTAGTTTGCCTTGAGATAGCAAGCTTGTTGCCAATCTTGTGTCTTCTGCTCTAGTTCCAGCGATCACTAGTGCTATCTTTCCTGTTGTGAAAGCATCTTCTATTACTTTAACTATTGCGAAATCTTCTCCTGGCCAGTCTGCACATCCGTATGGGAACTTTCCTGCAGCGTTTAGTTGAGCTACTAGAGTGTTAATACATGGTCCTCCTACCAAGACAATGTTTGCATTTGTTCTGTCTGCGGTTGTCACTTCGCTTGCCAATTTAGCAACTGGTAGTGCTAATGGTGCTACAGTTTTGTATTTACCTGCTTCTGTTGCTTCGGTTGTCCATTTTGGATCAGTTCCTACACCAACCAAGTGGTAAACTTGTGTGTCTGGATATGTTATCGTTACTGTTCCTGCTCCTGAAGTGTCGTATACAACTTTGGTTCCCCATCTTGTCATGTAGTGGGTTATTTTGTCTGAAGACGTGGAGACTGAAGATGCACCGAACACACTAACTGGTAATAGTTCTAATCTTTTATCTGTGCTATCATAAGCTACTTTTAATATGGCTACTTTACCATGTGCAGCATCTTTTTCTTTTTCTTCAATTATCATTATTGCTGGGACAGTTAACGGATCAGATTCAGCAGCACCATCTTGATCAGCGTCTAGTGCAACTCCTTTTATTTCTATAGAGTATGGAGAACTTGATGTGACGACAACGTTGAGTTTATACCAAACATTTCCTATCAAAATTTCATATTCAGGATCATCTCCTGTAATTGATGCTCCGTTAACGTAAAATTTGGTTTGCTGTCCTACTTCAACAGTAATGTTCACAATTCCAGTTGGTAATCTCATGAATGATGATTTTGTCCCACTACCGGTTACAGATGCAGTTAGTATTGTTTCAGCTGTACCTTGCGTGTGTACACGACCTAATAATCTATAAAATGCAACTTTTGCTCCATATTTTGTTTCTAACACTGGATATACAGTTATGGTCTCCTCAGCATCACTTAACGAAATGGTATCTGGGTTAGCGGTACCACCATCAGTACATGTTACTGTATAAGTTTGACCATCTATTACCAGATTTGTGGTGAATGTTGTACCACTTTTAGTTTCATCTATCTTATACTCAGTACCACTGAAAACGTCTCTTAATGTAGCTTTACATGTATCTGGACTGTTAGTAGCACTAGTAGCCGTTAAGCTTGTAACTTTCAACATGTGTGGGAATTGTGGAGATGGTGCAAATATGTATTCGTTTAATTTCGCTGGACTACCTTCTACTACATGAATCTCATTTCCAGTCGAATCTGCTAGCTTTTCTGAAGCAGGAGTGCCACCATAATAACTCCAAGCTACTGTCGCCGTCTTTCCATACTTGTCTGTAAATGCTATCGTGTAATAGTTGCTTCCACCTGGCATTATGGTTATCGTCTCTGTGGAAACAGAAGCTGGTCCGTTATAAGCAACTTTGATTCCAAATACTGGGTCTGTCCATACACTTCCTGCTTTTATGTAATCAGATGCTGGAGATGTAGCGTAAGCATCGTAGTAAATTTCTATCCCAGACAACGATTGTGGAGTACCAATCAATCTAACCAACGAACCTTGAATGTCTTGTTCGCTTCCAGCTGTCCCTCTTTTTACCGGTGATCCATCTTGCAAAACATACCTGTCCGCACCTATAGAAACTTTAACATAACCTGTTTTTTGTGGAACTTCTATGTAGTATATATCTGAAACATATACAGATACTCCTCTAAAATCATATGTCCTTCCTTCTTGAACTTCTTTCGTCACTCCGTTTACTACCAATACCGCTTTCTCTGCGCTTGTTATTCCTCTAACTTCAACATTGTAAGATTTATCTCCAACTCTTATTGTTTTATTTTGCCCCGCCTCTACTATTTCCTCACCAGCTGTTCCAAACAATACTAGTTTGGTTGAATCTGTTTCACCCGAAATTATAAATGTTCTTCCGAAAAGTTGCAACTCTTTGCCTACTGCCTTAGACGCATTAAATGCTTTGGTAAATGATGTCCACATTTTAAGTAGATAGTCACTGGAAGAAACCGATGTTCCTAACTTTATTAAGAAAGTTGGGTCTTTTTGACCTCCAGGAACGTCTGGTTGAGCGTATTGTATTTGTTTACCACCAATCGTTATATATTGAGTGTAATCGTACTTTGTTCCTGTCTCGTCTTCTATACTTCCAGATGCCAAAATCTCAGGTAAATCTGTAGCTGTCAATGTTCCTTTAATAGTGTTTATATTGTCACCCGAGTATAACTTGGAATCAGCTGTGTCTAGAGAAACTCCTCCAGTAAATGTCATTGCGGTCAAACCAGGAACTGTCACTTCTCTTGTAACTTGTTGAGCCAAAGCTGAAGCTACGTCTATTGCTCCTACTATGTCGCTTGGTTTTGCAGTATCACCAACTACTACTAAATATGGTGTGCCTGCAGATGCTTGTGATCCTAATGTTCCTAGAACACCACCTACGTTAACGGCTGCTAACGCAGCCCCACTAAATGTCGCACCAGCCATCAAAGCAGCTAAGCTGGATGCAACAAATTTTCTAATTTGCATGTTAAACCTCCTTTTTTCACACATATTTAAGCGCCTTGTACACCAGCTTTTCATCGCTTTTAAGCTCTATACTGTCGTGTACAAGGCGATCATACTAATTTATTGTTGTCTAGAGCCTATTTAAGCTTATCCTGAAACGGTTTCAACGTTTCAATAAAAACATAAAAAATTTCTCATTTAATGAAAAAAATCAAAATTTTTTTCTCTAATTGTTTCAAAGAAAATTAAAAAAATATAGAAAATAGAGAAGAAAACAAAATATAATATCTTCTGAAAAATCAGTTTATAAAGTTTATAAAGTAGAAAAATTACTTCGTGCTTTCAACCCTTTCCCATATCTTCTTAAAAGAAGCCCCTCTATAAATCAACCAATAAGCTCTAATCCAAGAAATCAAATAAATCAAACCAACGAAAACCATTTTATAAAACTTCTTAAACCCATAAATCTTGAACAAATCTCTAAAACCAAGAGAGATCTCAGAAGAAATTCTCCTACCAAAAAACCCAAACCATCTTCTAAGTTGCAAAAACCCCGCTCTCGTTCTAGATTTTTGTTTAATGAAATCCCTGATAGTTAAAGGGAATTTAACATAAACCACAGCCCTGGGCTCATATCTAACCAAATAACCTTTGGACTTAACCAAATAACCTATCACCGCATCGTCCGACAAAGAATTAGATGGAATTCTCTCCACCAAATTTCTTCTTAAAGCGTACAAATAGCCAGTTGGATGCCAAAACTCTCCCTTCCTATCCTGCTCTTTCCTCATTTTATCAAAAACCCTCTCGCTTAACTTAGCCCATTCGTAGAAAATCGATTTCTCTGGAATCAAATAAACAACCCTCCCGCTAACAATCCCCACCTTTTTATCTTTAAAATGTTTCAAAAGATTTCTCACCGATCCCTCCTCTATAACCACATCACCATCTGTCAAAATTATGATTTTGCCTGAAACCTTAGAAAAAGCTAAATTTAAAGCGCTTGGTTTACCTTTGCCCCGATCTTTCAAAAACTTAACTCTCCTACTTTTCTTCGAATACTCTCTAGCTACTTTCAAGGTTTCATCATCAGGAGCCACAACGAATATCTCAGAATTTTTTGGCAATTCTTTAAGGAAACTCTCTATAACCCTACCGACAGTTTTCTCTTCCCTATAAGCCGTTATCAGCGCTGAATACATACCTATTATTTCAACGCGACGATTTTAAACCTTTTGAAACCGAGTCTTCTAAGAGGTGTTAAACTCAAAAATTTATCTATCATTTTAATCAAAAAGTTGTCACTATCCAAAATAAAATCAAACCTAATTCTCCTAAACCCTAATTTCTTCAAATGATTCACCAAATGTTCTGGAAGGTAGATAGAATAATGTTTATCCTCAGAAAAGCCAGAAGAATAACCACCATGATGAGTTTTGCCGACAGCCCAAACCCAATAAGATGCATTATCTGTTATAATAACCAACTCTCCTCCTTTTTTCAAAACCCTTTTCATTTCTTTTAAACAAAAACTCGGGTTCCTTAAATGTTCGAGTAAATTCTTCGAATAAACTTCGTCAAAAAAATTACTTCTGAAGGGTAACCTTTCTTCATCCACATTACATTTTACTACCTCCTTCCTCGTTGGATATAAATCAACAAAATGAGTACCATAAGTGTCGCTTCCACAACCAACATTTAAAATTCTTTTCTTACTACCTACAAACCTCTTCATAAACATCCATTATTTTTTTAGCAACCTTACTCCATAAATATCTCTCTTTTACTATCTTCCTGTAATCTAACTTTTTCTTCAATTTTCCTTCATACACCAATTCCAATTTTTTCTTCAGTTCATCCAAATCCTTAAACAAAAATTCTTTCTCAGGCACCACATACTTTTGACCGCCTACATTCCTTGCCATTACAATTTTATTCTTAGCCATAGCTTCCAAAAGTGTTATACCAAAACCTTCCCAGTAAGAAGGAAGAATAAACAAATCACAAGCTTCATAAGCTGATAGTTTTACTTCTTCGCTAACTTCTCCTGTGAAAATCACATTCTTTAATTTTTTTTCCACAACCAAATCGACTAATTTTTTATAATAACCACCATCTGGCCCGATTATCACCAAAACAATATCCTTTCTTATATTTTCTGGTAAAAAACTCAAAACCTCTATCAAATCTTGAAATCCTTTAGATTTACTCAACCTACCAACAGAAAGTATAATAAATTTGTTTCTATCTATCTTGAATTTTTTCAAAAAAATTTCCGGATCATGTCTATCTAAATATTTTTCACTCACACCGTTTGGCACAACTTCAATTTTAGAGCCAGGTATAAAGAATGAACTCGTCAACCACTCCTTTTCCCCATCAGTCAACGCTATTATTTTTTTATATCTTTTCATTAAACTCGCGCCAAACATTTTGTCAAAAATTTTAGTGTATATATTTCTCAACTTTCCACTTAAAGGATAAATAGGATAGTGTGGTGTCAATACCATCGGTTTATTGGAAAAATATACTACAAAGTTGTGGGGATGTCTGTAGGCATGGGCATGTACGACATCATATTTTTGCTTTCTTACCTCTCTAAAAACTCCAGGAAAAAACGATGCAAACTCTGAGATTTTGAAGTAAACCTTAAATCTTTTAATCAAAATCGAATCAAAAACCTGCTCGTTTTTTAAAATTCTCCCGCTTCTATCGATATTACTACACAGCACGGTAACTTCAAAACCATTTTTCACAAGTTCTTTAGAAATTTCCAAGACATGTTTTTCCATTCCACCCAAAACTGGATAGAAAAATGGACAAACTTGAGCTATCTTCATTAATAATCATAACACTTCGATATTAATAGATTATACAACTTTATATGTTCATCGACCACAAAACTCCAATCAAATTTCTTAGCTACTTCTCTTCCTTTTCTACCTATAAACTCTCTTAACCTCTGGTTTTTAATCAACTTGATAATTCTCCTACTCAGACCTTCAACATCTTTCACACCAACAAATATCACTCCATCTTTTACCACACTCCTTATAGGCTTTATGTTTGTTGTTATCACTGGTCTTCCTGAACACATCGCTTCTAACAAAGCCAGAGGAAAACCTTCATATAAAGATGGTAAAACGATCATACAAGACTCCATGAGATATCTAATCAACTTCTTTCTATCCACATAACCCGTAAATATTACTCTGTTCGCAATATCTCCACACATTTCTTCCAATCTTTTCCTATCAGGACCGTCACCTATTATGATTAATTTAAAGTCTCTATGAGATTTGTAAATTTTCTTGAAAGCCAATATCAAATACTCCACTCCTTTTTGTTTGTGCAATCTACCAAAAAAAGTTATATTCTTTTTAACCTTCCTATGTTTTATTTTGAAATCTTTAAAATTAATACCATTTGGGATGTAAACCATTTTTCTTTTTTTAACCCCAAACTTTCCCAAATCTTCAACAACAGCCGGGCTTACACAAACTACTTTATAAGAATGGTTTAAAATAAGAGTAACCAAATTCCTTATTATTTTCTTAGACATCCTCCACCCACTAAAACCATGAACTGTGTATACAATTTTTTTACCAAAAATTCTCGATAACAAACCTAAAATAGATTGAAAAACACCGTAGTGAATGTGGATCAAATCTGGTTTTTCTTTAAGTATCACCTTTATTAATGGAATTATTGAAAAAATGGAGAAAGAGAGGTTTCTAAGGTAAACATTTTTTCTAATAACAGGCACTTCAACTATTTTTACTTTTGGTAAAAAACCCTTCGGTCTAGAAGCTTTTTGCGTCAATAATATTACTTCCATCTTTTCTGATAACCTCTTACACAATTCATAAATATGTCTCTCTGCTCCACCAACCTCTGGTAGAGTAACTCCAACCTGAAGTATCCTCATGAAAAGTATAAAATCTTAGAATTATTAATTCATTATGATTTTGAAAAGGTTTAAGAAAATTGTCAACGAACATTTTTATGTTAATCTTTTTTATCTAAATATAACTTTAAGAAAAGGATATTTAGATATTTTCTTCTTCCAAGTCTGTAGACTTGTGGCTAAAGTTTTAAAATCTGTTTTTAGAGGTTTTTTAAAAAACCAACTAGAGGCCGTGATCACTAAAATAGATGCCAACCTTTCCTATAAAATTGTAAAAAGGGTGGAAAAATTATACAAAGTTAAATTCCATCCCTACCCTGAAATAAATCATTCACTAATGGAAATCTATTTCTACAAACAGTATTCAAGACTAAATAATTTTATACCGAAAAAAGAATGGGGTGTGGTAGACTGTGGATCAACTTGTGGAGAATATTCAATATACGTTTCTAGTAAATGTGCGAAATGTATATCCGTCGAACCGAATCCAGATTATTACGAACAACTCTTAAAAAACATCGAGTTAAATGGATTGGGTGGAAAAATCTTTCCTGTGAACAAAGCTGTCTCTTCTAAAATTTCAAAAATTAGAATAAAATACAAAAACAAAACTATTTCGTCGGAAACAACAACCATAGATAATTTAGTAAAGAAATACAAACTCGAGCCAGTCAACCTTTTAAAAATAGATGTGGAAGGTTATGAGTACCACACATTGATAGGTAGTAAAAACACCATAGAAAAATTCAAACCAAAAATAATAATAGAAATTCACTCTAGAAAAATTCTCAGAAAAATACTTAGATATCTAAACAAATACGGATATAGAATAGTTTACTCGAATAACTTTCCTTATAGGTCTGATAAAATGGACATGGTTAACGTTTTTTATTTTGAATGAAAACAAAAAACTTTATGAAATACTACCAAAAATCTTTGCCGATAAAAAACGACGAATATCAAGACCTTATAGAGTTAAAGTTGGGTTTAGAGCAAAAACTAAAAAAACCGATAACGATTAGGGATTTGACTAGAACTATGATAAAGTTTGCTAAAAACAAGATCGAAGATCCGGATTTCCTAAAAGAATTAGAAAATGTTCTAAACGTCAAGAGTGAGAAAATAGAAGAAGATGTGAAGAAAAAAGGTATAATAGAAAGAATAAGAAAAGGTGTGTTTAAATAACTCTCCTACTAACCTTTTTTTCTTAAACTTATTAAATTCGTTTTACCAAGTTTTTCCACATTTATCAATTTCTTATCCTTCAAACTTTTTACAACACGGGAAACTTTGACTTTAGAAAAGCCTGTCAACTCCACTAACCTATTTTGTTTGATCTTACCCTCTTTTTGAACTATCTCATAAATTTTTTTCTCATCCGGATCCAAAACTTCCAAAACTATTTTTTCCGTTGGAACCTTAATTATTTTTTTAACTATAACCCTCCTAGTCCTAAACAACTCATAAATTAGCAAAATCAAAAACACTATCGAAATGAACAAAACCATGTAGAAACTTTTTAAAAATCTGACGAGAGCGCTTTCTTCTGGTATACTAGGAGCATAAGTTACTTTAAAAGAAAGTGGTTGAAACTTAGAAACGTTGTTAAGCTCCCAATAAACTATTATATTTCTACCGTTTGTTAGAGTTTTGAAGTTAGAGGGAAAAACAGCGTCTTTTTCTTCTACCAAAACCATACCAACTGGAAGCGTCACCAAAACACTCACAACTTCAACGTCGTCCTTCAACTCAAATTGTTTTGTTAAAATGTTTTTATTCGGGCCTTTAGCGATTATGTTGTTTAAATAAACTTTAAGGTTGATTTTATCTTCCTTGTCTGTAAGATTACATTTAAAAAAATTACCCTCCAATTTACAATCAGAATTACTTGTGTAATTTAAAACCAAACCATATATCTTAAACTCAAAATAGTTTGTGTTAGTCACTACAAAATTTATCTCAACCGAAGAATCTTTGATGATAGTATCTATTCCTAGGTAGTCTATCCTAGAAAAACCTATAGGTAGGAATAGGAGAATTATCGACAAAACTAATACCCACTTCATTAGAATATTTATTTAAGGTTATTTTATTTTTTAGAAACTCCGCTGATTACCACACCACCTATACCTTGTGCGGCAAACCTGTGCAACAAATCTGCGACCGTATTCATTATCGTTTGGATCGTGCCAGCATTTATTTTATACTCAACCGGTTCTATAACTTCGACTGCAGATGGTGCAAAAAATATGGTTAAATGTAGTAAAGTTTCTATGTTTTTTGTTAAAACTTCAACTTCAACCACCTTAGAAAAACCTTTCTCTATTCTTGGTAGTGGTCTCTCTTGCTCTATCGTTTCCTCATATCTTTCGGAAACAACCACACAGTTTTCCAATTTTTTCAACTTTTCAACATGGTTTTTTAAACTTTCCTCTACTACATCCTTACTAATAGCCAAAGCTTCAAACCAAAGCCTCGAATAAATCCAACCTTTTTCAATCTTTTCTTTTATATCCACTTCTTTCACAAAACTCACTCTAAAACAAAGTTATGTTTTATCCCACATTGAGGGCATCTCTCTCCCGTCAAATTCATAGATTTAAACTTGTTACCAACTCTCTCCGCTATCAATCCACCACAGTTGTAGCAATATGTGCTCTCCATTAGCTCGTCCTTAACTCCATCTATATAAACATACCTAAGTCCTGCTTCCTTAACTTTTGTGTGTAGGGTCTTCAATTCTCCTAAACTCATTTTGACTTCGCCTTTAAGAATATGTAGCGGTGTTTCAGCCCCTATGTTACTTACTATCCAACCACCCAACTTAACACAATCTTCTACACTCTCATAACCAACTTTGAGTATATTAACCACCTCTGTGAAAATTCTATATCTGTAGAAGAATTTTAAAGTTTCCAAGCAAACATCAACTTTCTTCCAAAAATTAGTGTTTTTATAATATTCTGCATTACCAGAAGCAAAAACGTAAAAAACCAAAGCGTCTGTGTATTTCGCTATCTTCTTTATCGGATCTTCGGCCAACAAACCCGTAGTACCTAGTATTGTTTTTATATTCGACCTTTTTGCTTCCCTAAAAACTTTAACCACATATTCATAATGTCCTACCGACTCAGATCCTGTAAAAAATATCGCCTTAGCTCCTTTAGACTTTATGTAAGAAACCAACTCTTGTGGGTTCATTTTCTTTTCAAATTTTTTAACTTTCGGTAAAATTTTAAAACTTTCCGGTGATTTTAAATCAACAGCTGCGACGACAGATCCTGGTAGAAAGTGATAAAGGCTCCTCTCTTCAACTTTATTAAACTCCAGACCATCTATCCAACCAAACTCCGAAAGATAGAGAAAATTTTTTTTGTTTTCTCTTACTTCACACAAACCCCTTTTATTTTCTGGAATGTTACAGTTAAAATGACAAACCTTACATTTTATTCCTTTTTTATCAGCCTTCCAAAACACTGTTTCCTTTTCTTCCATGAATTTTTCTACCATTGAAATATTTTATCTTCTGACAATAAAATGATTTTTTACCAAATATTATAATGCCCTGGTAGCTTAGTCTGGAAAAGCGCCCGCCTCGTAAGCGGGAGAACGAGGGTTCAAATCCCTCCCAGGGCTAAGCTATCTTTAAAACTTACTAAACCAATAAAATTGAATGGTATATAAAATTGCTAAGTTTTTACCAATTCCATTAATTTTACTGACGATATTCCTAGCCGTGTCGATAAACCATTATATAAAAAACGGTGAATTTTTCATTAGAGATTTAGATTTAAAAGGCGGCACGTCGATATCATTTCTCACTGAAAAAGAAGTTTCCATTCAAAACGTATCTTTAATTCTCGGTGAGTTTGGAGAAAAAACATTGATATCTATTTCAAAAACCGAAAAAGAATATTCGGTAAAAATCACTCTACCTTCAGAAATTCCATATGAAAACGTAACAGAAATAATAAAAAAGAGTGATTTGGACCCTAAGGATATTAGTGTCCAATTTATAGGACCAGAATTAGGTACGGCTTTCTTCTCACAAGTAGTATACTTACTTTCTATAGCGTATGTTCTCGTTTTTATAGGTAACTTTTTCATCTACAGAAGGATATCAGTAGCGACCACGATATTACTCTCTTCGTTCGCGAATATAATCTATATTTTTGGGATGACAACATTGCTAAATATACCGATAACATTCGCTGGGTTTACATCAATTCTCCTAGTTATAGCTTATACAATCGATAGTAATATATTACTTTCAACCAAACTTTTGGGTAGTAAAATTGAAGAATTCTACGAGCAATACAAAAAAACTTTAATAACTGGAGTGACGATTAGCTCTAGTTTGATACTATCTATGATTATAGTTTTGATCTTCTCTGATTCTCCATTCTTGAATAATATAGCTCAAGTTTTACTAATAGGTTTTGCCGTCGACCTCATAAACACATACCTATTAAACGCTGGAATAATAGAGGTGAGTGTATTTGGTAAAAAACGTTAGATTATTAATTTTGATCTTTCTAATTGCAATCTCATTGCTATCTTTGTCTAGGATTTACTTTAAAAAATCTTGGATAGAAGTTTCTTATATCAACGAAAGCGCTAAATGTACCGAGTTAAATGTTGGGGATAAATTAAAATTTGTTAACAACATAGAGATTAAAACCTTAGATGATTATGAAAATGTTTTAAGAAACGTTAAAATTGGGGACAATGTACCGATAATAACAGATAAAGGGATAGCCAGTTGTGTGGCTATAAAAAACTCTGATATCGGTGTTAGAGTTAGAGAAAACCATGAAAAGGTTTTGAGCTATGGAATTGATATTGAAGGTGGTGTCAGAGTTTTGTTGAAAGCCAAAGGTAATTTCACACAAGAAGATCTACAAAGCGTGGTAAAAATTTTAACAGAAAGATTAAACACCTATGGTTTGAGTGATGTTAAAGTTATACCGGCCGCAGCAGATTTGATACAAATAGAGGCCGCTGGGCTAACAGAGGATGATATAAGAAGTTTTCTTATAAAACAAGGTTATTTTGAAGGTAAGATTGTCGATTCAGTAGAAATTAAAAACAATGTTGGTAAGATAATCTTCGATGGAAAACCATATGAATTTGTAATAAATGACACACATATAACAATAAACAATTCGATGTATGAAATTTCTCAAGGTTTTTATTTTGATGGAATACACTATGAAATTTTAAACCTAACAAAAGAACATGTTACATTCGCTGCAAAAATATTCACATCTAAAGATGTAGAAAATATTTTCACAGATGTTGAGAGAAATTATTTGATCAGATATAGGGATGGTTATAAGTTTGTCTTTACGATACAAATTAGTGAAGAGGGGGCTGAAAGATTTGCCAAAACAACTAAAGGCCAACCTATTTATTATATAGGCGGGCAGTCGTACATTAAACCAAAACTTGTTTTATATTTAGATGGTAGACAATTAAGTGAATTAAGTATATCTAATAATATAGCCGGTGAGAAAGTAAGAACTCCTTCTATCGAAGGGTTTAGAGAAACCTTCCAAGAGGCCTCTCTTGAAAAATTAAGGCTACAAACGATTTTAAAATCTGGTAGTTTACCGATCCAATTGAATGTTGAGAGAATAGAAACTGTGACTGAAACTGAAGGGAAGAGACTATTTAACTCAATAATATATATTTTGATTGCAAACCTGATAGTTGTGTTTTTAGTTTCTTTTATCAGATACAGAAATCTTTACGTTTCGTTTTTAATTCTCCTAGTTAGCATATCAGAATTAATTTTAATACTAGGTGTTGCCTCCTCCCAAATAATAGCGGCTATTTTGATTTCTTTAGCTTTATTCAGTGGGATTTACTACAAAGATGTTAAATGGGACTTGTCTTTACTCACGATTATTTTATGTGTTTTGATTTCAGGTTTTGTTGTTATTGGTAAATGGGTTATAGACATACCAACCATAATAGGTTTAATTTCCCTAATTGGTAACTCGGGTGAGTTGATAATGTTAACAGACCAAATATTTTTAGATAGAAGAAGGAACATAGATGAGAGTGTGAAAATTGGAATGAAGATTGTTTTTAATTCCTCGGCCTTACTAACCTTCTCTATGCTACCGTTGGCTTTCCTTGGTTTGGGAAGT
>JANXEV010000029.1 GCA_025057985.1 Candidatus Aenigmatarchaeota archaeon | reverse complement strand
CCAAGACTTCCATACTCTCTAGTTCTCCTTAAACGATGACATTTTTTATTTGAAAAACCGAGAAAAGATTAGAAACATGCTTCCATACTCTCTAGTTCTCCTTAAACCTCCAGGAAAAGATTGCGGCAGAAGAAGGGAGAGAAATCGACTTCCATACTCTCTAGTTCTCCTTAAACGAAATTCTACCCCTTCAGTGACAAGATGCCAACTATAGTCACTTCCATACTCTCTAGTTCTCCTTAAACGTGAGGAAAATGAAAATAGATGGAAAAACGGAAGTTATGTTCGCTTCCATACTCTCTAGTTCTCCTTAAACCAGGGCAACAAAAATCACAGTAGATCAAGCGAGGGCAATGATCAGTCTTCCATACTCTCTAGTTCTCCTTAAACGAGAGGTGGTCTATATGGAGTGCAAGTACTGTAAGTATAGCTGCTTCCATACTCTCTAGTTCTCCTTAAACCCTCGATGATAAATCGTTTTACCTCAAATGTCGAGAGAAGTTACCTTCCATACTCTCTAGTTCTCCTTAAACCAAGATCTTCTTCACGGAAAACAGAGAAGTGATAGAACAAGTCTTCCATACTCTCTAGTTCTCCTTAAACAGTTCTTGTTCGCTGAAACTAA
>JANXEV010000028.1 GCA_025057985.1 Candidatus Aenigmatarchaeota archaeon | reverse complement strand
AGAGAGTATGGAAGCTCTCCAATGCAATCACCGTTTCGGCATCCTCTGTGACAAGTTTAAGGAGAACTAGAGAGTATGGAAGAAATATTCTTTATCTTCCGGGATGTTTTCGTTTAGAACATGCTCGAGTTTAAGGAGAACTAGAGAGTATGGAAGCGTCATGTATATCCTTCACTAATTCGTCAACTGCCGCAAATTCGTTTAAGGAGAACTAGAGAGTATGGAAGCCATCTTCTCACCTTTAAATCAAACCTATGTTTTAACAAATAGTTTAAGGAGAACTAGAGAGTATGGAAGTTCCACACCCAACCATTCTCTGACTTTACCCATCTTCATCAAGTTTAAGGAGAACTAGAGAGTATGGAAGCAAGTTTAATTGCTTCTAGTTTTTGTTGATTCTCTAGGAAAAACGGTTTAAGGAGAACTAGAGAGTATGGAAGCTAACTGTACAACAGCGTCACTGTCTGTCGTGACGAACTTCATTTTGTTTAAGGAGAACTAGAGAGTATGGAAGTTTGTGTTATTCCTTCTTCTGTTAGTGACTTGATTGTGTTCAAAGTTTAAGGAGAACTAGAGAGTATGGAAGTTTCTTTCTAATTCTGAAGCCACTTCTATATCTGTCATGAACCTGTTTAAGGAGAACT
>JANXEV010000027.1 GCA_025057985.1 Candidatus Aenigmatarchaeota archaeon | reverse complement strand
GGCAGTAGTAGTGAAAGCAATAGCATACATACCTCCGGAGGTAGTGATAGAGGTAGATAGGCCATTCATATTCTTCATCGTGGATAAATCATCTGGCCTAATAATATTCGCAGGCTATGTGACTCATCCAGCATATTGAGGCCCAAATTAGCCAAATAGGCTCGAAGATCAAATCCCCCCCAATGGACGGCCCACCCAAAACATAGAACCAAAACTCCTCACCACAAATGTTAAAAGCATTATCCGTTTTGACTAGGATTAGATTTTATCACCAGATCATTTTATATAAAAGTAGCGGGGGGTGGATTTGAACCACCGACCTCCGGGTTATGAGCCCGGCGGGCTCACCTAGCTGCCCTACCCCGCTTCCCATAATTGGTTATTCCGTTGATAATTTTTGGTTAGGCTCTTTATATACCTTGATGGCTTTAAGTCTCCTTTAGGGATTTCCTTTGTGGATAAGATTTAGAGGTGGTTAATGTCTGTCTTATTTTTGGTGATGAGGCGTCGCATCGCCTGAATTCGTGATGAGGGATCAACCGGCTGAAGCTTTCAGGTCCATTTTTCCTCACACATTCTTTCTTGCTCGAGGATGGAACGCCTTCTAGATGGAGTGGTATGCGGGCCCGAGATTTATTCGGCTCTGAGCCACAATATGTTTTAATTCTCTCTTTATCCATAGTTGATGTTGGGAT
>JANXEV010000026.1 GCA_025057985.1 Candidatus Aenigmatarchaeota archaeon | reverse complement strand
AAAAAAGCTAAGTTTGTTTTCGAAAAGATTGTGAAGATTGTGAAGAAAGAAGGGGTTGAAGTATGAGGGTTGAGAGGGTTTTGAGAGAGTTTGTTGAAGAGTGTAAGAAAAGGTTTGGGGAGAATTTGGTTAGTGTTGTTTTGTTTGGATCTAGAGTAAAAGGATACGCCTCAGAATTCAGCGACTACGATGTTTTGATAATAGCCAAAGATTTGCCAGACATAAAAGAAAGATTGGACTTAGTTTCAAGCATAGAAGACAAAATCTTTGAGAAATATAGAATAAAAATTTCTTCCATTCTTTTAGAGCCCGAAGAAATTTTCGAACCAATAAACCCTCTACTTTTCGGTGTACTCACAGGACATAAAGTTTTGTTCGGAAGGGAAAAATTCAACGAAAACTTAAGTAAAGCGAAAAAATGGATTGACAAAATGGATCCCGTATATTTTGAGGGTGGAAGAGAATGGAGGATAAAAGATTTAATCTAGAGCTGGCTAGAGAATTCTTACTTGCAGCAAAAAAAGATTTGGAAGCAGCTGAAGTTTTACTTAAAAACAAAAACTTCAACAATTCCGTCTACCACTCTCAACAAACAGCAGAAAAAGCTGTAAAAGCGGTTTTAATTCTAAAGAACAAGTTTGTAGAAAGTCATTTTGTCGCCGACATATCAAAAGACTATTTAGATGAAGAAACCTACGAGCATGTGAAAAGTTTGGAGAAGAATTGGATAATATCTAGATATCCTTTCAAGAGAAAGTCAGAAATCTGGAGCCCGGTTAAGGCCTTCACAAAATTAGACGCTGAAGAGTCGTTGAAAAAAGCTAAGTTTGTTTTCGAAAAGATTGTGAAGATTGTGAAGAAAGAAGGGGTTGAAGTATGAGGGTTGAGAGG
>JANXEV010000025.1 GCA_025057985.1 Candidatus Aenigmatarchaeota archaeon | reverse complement strand
TATTCATACATCATTCATCCATTATTTTTGTGGATTAATTCAATCTTTAAGCTTACAGAGAGCCCACCACCGACTTTAAGCAATGAGATGCTAGTGACGATAATTATTGGCATGCTCGGGCTTGGAGCGATGAGGAGTTTTGAGAAGCTTAAGGGTGTAAGTAGGTGAGGCAGTTGAATTTAAGCTATTATAGATATGTGAATAGTTAAAAAAGGGTGAATACTCAGGATGTGCACAGAGAGCTGGGAATTTAAAAACAATCATTCTACAACAAGGCTTAAATATAAGCTACTAAATGAATCATATCTCAATGAAAACGGTGTTATCAAGCCTGAGTATAAGTTTACTATCACCCTGCCTGAGTTTAAAATCAGAGACTCAAAAGTTATTGGCAAGCCGGAGGACAAGTTTGAAACTATGCTCTTTCTTCCAGAGGGAGAGGGAAGACAAGGGGAAGGTGGTCTTAGGACGAAAGGATATTTTAAGTTTAGCTATAAATTAATGGGAGACGGCTTATGGTATATGTGTGATTTGGATGGTAATCCGGTGAAGCCAGCTCCAGAGGATGTGCAAGAAAACATAAAAGGCTACCTTAAAAGTCTTAAAGAGAGAAGTCCAGATTTAGACATAGAAGCAATCACAGAACTTCCATTGGTTACAGTAATAACAGTTGTGTTGAATGGTGAAAAATATTTAGAAGAAACAATTCAAAGTGTAATCAACCAAACCTATCCTAATATTGAGTATATAGTAATAGATGGTGGTTCAACAGACAGGACTTTAGATATAATAAAAAAATATAATGATTACATTGATTATTGGGTAAGTGAAAAGGATAGAGGCCTTTATGACGCAATGAATAAAGGCACAACTGTTTCTTTAGGTAAGTGGTTT
>JANXEV010000024.1 GCA_025057985.1 Candidatus Aenigmatarchaeota archaeon | reverse complement strand
GAGAGTATGGAAGCAATTCTCTCACTTTTCTTGTTTAAATTGCTTGAGATAAACCGGGTTTAAGGAGAACTAGAGAGTATGGAAGAACATCAGCTCATAGCCTATTTTCTCTAGCTCCTCGCTTGTCTTGTTTAAGGAGAACTAGAGAGTATGGAAGCAGCCGAGTTTTTTCTAACTGTTCGGCCACTGCTAAATCTACTAGGTTTAAGGAGAACTAGAGAGTATGGAAGCAGAAGATGCGGCAACTTATAGTCGTCCCATATTACAAAGCTTGTTTAAGGAGAACTAGAGAGTATGGAAGTGTAACGAATTCCATATCTTGGAATTCATCCCTATATTCCACAGTTTAAGGAGAACTAGAGAGTATGGAAGCACTAATGACAAAGCTAGCAACTCTCCTATACAAGTGTGTACTGTGTTTAAGGAGAACTAGAGAGTATGGAAGCATCTTAGATGAAAACGACAGTGAGGACAGAGAGTATTTTATTGTTTAAGGAGAACTAGAGAGTATGGAAGCATACTTTAAATACAATTTCTATTTTTATATCGCACATTTTCACCAGTTTAAGGAGAACTAGAGAGTATGGAAGCTGAAATATATCCTAAATTCCGTCTTTCTAATTCCATTACTGTGGTTTAAGGAGAACTAGAGAGTATGGAAGTAGGAATCCCAGACCTTTCTCTTCAAGTTTTGCTGCAATTTTAGGGGTTTAAGGAGAACTAGAGAGTATGGAAGGATAGAAATGCCCTAACTTCATCTTGCTTTCTAATAACTCCGCTAGGTTTAAGGAGAACTAGAGAGTATGGAAGGAAAAAGAATTGTTTAAGAGGAAGTGGTTGGAGTACTGGAAAGTTTAAGGAGAACTAGAGAGTATGGAAGCAACTTTTACCTCAGACATTGCAACCACCTCCTTGATTTGTTT
>JANXEV010000023.1 GCA_025057985.1 Candidatus Aenigmatarchaeota archaeon | reverse complement strand
TATTATTTCCTAGACAGAGAAAAAAACACTCTCATCTATTCATACGATTCCCCTCAAAAAATAGATTTGCTTGGAAGAATAGGAGATAAGTTCCTATCGCTTGGAACTATTTTCTATACGTTCTTTTCAACACAAGAGATAAAAAACTTTAAAACGATCTCTGGAAATTGGAAAGTAGAAAACAACAGACTGGAAGGAATAAATGGTACTATATATCTACCAATAAACGGAAGTTTCACAAATTTATTCATTTCATCAAAATTCTCAAGCGACAACAACCTAGGAGAATTATTTTTAGATCCCTCTCCAGAGAATCTAATCCTTTACTTAACTTTAGACGAAGGCATTGGAGATAAAGCTTACGATTACAGTGGAAATAAAAACGAAGCACATCTCTTCAACAATCCAACATGGATAGAAGGAAAATTTGACAAAGCTTTAAGATTCGATGGAATCAACGACTACGTAAAAATACAATCCCAATCTCTATCAGGAAGCATAAAAACCATAGAATTTTGGTATAGACAAGACGAAACAAGAGAAATGGGTTTGATTGGACAATTTAATAGCACTACAGATAGATGGTTCATAGGAACGGATCCGAACAACGGATATAAGTTAGGCGTTTTTTCAGACGGTGCTTTTAGAATTCACGCCGATAATGTTCACACGAACAAAGTCTGGTATCATATAGTTTTGGTTTGGGATGGAAATTTTCTCTCAATGTACGTGAACGGAGTGAAACAATCTTCTATTAGCAATCACAATCCCTTCATTGTAGATAAATCTGACACTTACATAGGTGTTTTTTGGAGTAATATTCCGAACGAAATAAAATGGTATAAAGGTGAGATAGATGAGATCAGGATTTATAATAGAAGTTTAACAAACCAAGAGATAAAATTTTTGTACGAACAAGGTTTGAAGAAACTTAAAACAAGTGGGATGTTGTTTTTGAATGAAGTGAGTGGTATAAAGCTAGTTTATTCGAATCCGGTTGGGAAAATTTATGTGAACGATTTGATCGTCGGTAACAGAAATTCTAAAGAAGTGAATTTGTTTTTACCGATTTACAACATAGAGTTCAAGTCTGATTTTAAAATCGG
>JANXEV010000022.1 GCA_025057985.1 Candidatus Aenigmatarchaeota archaeon | reverse complement strand
TTTTTCATTTCCTTCCATACCCTCTAGTTCTCCTTAAACTACAGCAAAACGGGCCTGCTAGGAAGCAGGCTGAAAAAGAGACTTCCATACTCTCTAGTTCTCCTTAAACTAGTGATGAAGACACCCCAAAATTTTGCCCATCAATTTCTAAATTTCTTCCATACTCTCTAGTTCTCCTTAAACGTAAAGGGCAGACTTGACGCCAAGCACATCTCTAGTATCTGGATAGCTTCCATACTCTCTAGTTCTCCTTAAACTACACGACGTTGTTTCCATATGATGATGACAGACCAAAATTCCCTTCCATACTCTCTAGTTCTCCTTAAACTTGGGGTGTTTAGTCATATAGTTGACGACGAGGACATAGATGATCTTCCATACTCTCTAGTTCTCCTTAAACAGTCCAAGTTGTTTTTGAGACGTTTGAACATATCATTGACGACTTCCATACTCTCTAGTTCTCCTTAAACTTGTATAAAGAAAATCAGGAGGTGGTGAAGTATGAAAAAGATACTTCCATACTCTCTAGTTCTCCTTAAACACGACCTCTTCGTCGCTTGGATTTTGGCCAGGGAGCTCTGCTTCCATACTCTCTAGTTCTCCTTAAACTGGATTAATTTCGACTTCAATCCATTGTGATAAAAATGAAAACTTCCATACTCTCTAGTTCTCCTTAAACATGTTGAAAACGTAGAGACGTTGGAAAACGCAATATATGAGGTCTTCCATACTCTCTAGTTCTCCTTAAACAAAATATAAAATTCGAAATAGATGTCTCACTGGCTGGAGAGCTCGCTTCCATACTCTCTAGTTCTCCTTAAACTTAACTGACATCTTAAGGATCTGGTTAACAGCAGATGAAATCCTTCCATACTCTCTAGTTCTCCTTAAACGTGATTCTTCTTCTTCTGATTCTTCTTCTTCCTTCCATACTCTCTAGTTCTCCTTAAACGAGTTGATTCAAAAGAAAATAGAGGAAGCCAACGAGATAAACAGTATAATAGACTTCCATACTCTCTAGTTCTCCTTAAACTGAGAACAACAGCGATGATAAGGCCTTCCTCGTGGAAAATAGGGAGACTTCCATACTCTCTAGTTCTCCTTAAACCAAAGAAGAATATCAGAAACGAAAGAGACAGAAATTGATGTAAGTCTTCCATACTCTCTAGTTCTCCTTAAACAATTAGAAATAATGAATTGATTGCCTCGAAATGGC
>JANXEV010000021.1 GCA_025057985.1 Candidatus Aenigmatarchaeota archaeon | reverse complement strand
TAACCAAGCAATATTAAAAACATTCCTCGAACTATCTATTATTTGAGTAGTTCCAACGAAATAATTAGAGGAATAAATATTACTACCATTTAAATTAGTTGCATTAACCCATCTCCATCTATTTGTTAAACTACCTAAATCTAATGTATTATCAGCAGTTGGAATTAGACTACTTCCAACATTAGCTATATTCTGTAAAACTCTTCCTGGCGTTATAATCTCAGTAGTTCCGATAAAATATCTATTAGCTCTAACACTATCGCTAGCATTAACATTAGTTGCATTTAACCAAGCAATATTAAAAACATTCCTCGAACTATCTATTATTTGAGTAGTTCCAACGAAATAATTAGAGGAATAAACATTGCTCGCATTCACCCAACTACTAACTGTTAGATTTCCTATTCTAAGTCCCAAAGCATATATTGTATCAGTAACATTCACACTCCCTCTTACGTCCAAAATCATATCGCTTGGTTCCAACTCAAACGGATTGCTAGAAGCAACCAAAACTCTTCCTTGAACTTCCAATTTTTCCGTCGGAACAGAAGTCCCGATGCCGACATTGCCCGAACTCATACCATAAACAACTAAAGTTGGATTTCCATCGGATCCTATCATAAATCTATCTGAGCCGGACCAAATATATGTGAAATTTTGTGTGTTTTGAGGAGAAGTAGCCGAACCAACTCCTAAATTCATATAAGCACTTCCAGTTCCTATTCTTACCCATCTATTAGCCAATACATCTGGTGAAGTTAAGATAGCTATAGGATTTTGTCCGGCTCCGGATACTACTTCTAATCTAGCTCCAGGGTTTGATGTCCCGATGCCGACGTTGCCTGTGTTTGTGATTGTCATCCTTTCTAAATCAGCGGTTCCAGTACCAAAACGAATGTTTCCTACAGAGTTTCTCGCCGAAATGATTATGTCTTCTACTTCAGAGCGTATTACTAAATCACCAGCGGTTGAGAAATCCGACCAAACACTAGTACCTGAAGAAATAGCTATGGTTCCCTCTTCGGTCGTTCTTCCCAGTCTATAAGCAGACCAAGTAGTCGAACTTCCACTTAATAACCTACTAACTACATTACTGCCACCCCCTGAAATATCTAACTTGGTTAAAGGGGAGACAGTTCCAATACCAACATTCCCAGAAGGAGTAACTATAAATCCGGATGAAATGTTCAAGCTGCTCGCATTCACCCATCCTAAATTAAAAACATTCCTCGAACTATCTATTATTTGAGTAGTTCCAACGAAATAATTAGAGGAATAAACACTACTACTAGCATTAACATTAGTTGCATTCACCCATCCTAAATTAAAAACATTCCTCGAACTATCTATTATTTGAGTAGTTCCAACGAAATAATTAGAGGAATAAACACTACTACTAGCATTAACATTAGTTGCATTCACCCATCCTAAATTAAAAACATTCCTCGAACTATCTATTATTTGAGTAGTTCCAACGAAATAATTAGAGGA
>JANXEV010000020.1 GCA_025057985.1 Candidatus Aenigmatarchaeota archaeon | reverse complement strand
GAAGCGCAAACTCAACTTAAACCTGGAGAAGTGAATATAATAATATATTCAATTGTTCTGACAGAAGTAGAAGACTACACAGGTTCTTACCAGTATATAGGTTTAGGTGGTGATAAGTCGAGAATCGACATCTATTGGAATGCGAGATATGAACCTCACTTGGATAATCAAATCAACGTAACTTGTTGGTTGAACTGTAGGAATTTTACGAATGTGACAGAGTGTCACGGATTAAGAAATTGTAGCTATCAGGGTTCACAAGGCCCTGCCAGTTGTACTATATTTAATCCAACATACAATTACTCTTCTCCAAACTTTATCGTCTGTAGGTTTTTCAACCCGTCTTTACCAGAATTGGAATACAAATTAGCTGATGGCACTTACCCAAGAAGGACCTTTTACCCGGTTAGACATTCTGTATCTTCAGTAGGAGGAGTTTACACAGTAGGTACTACGGTTTCTCTACCCATAACATTTTTATCGTACAGTTTCCTTAAAGGGAACTACACAGCCTTCATACACGTGCCGCAAGAATTTTCGAACTATCTTTATGTCGACAATTCACACAATACAACCAGAGAAATAACATACTCAACGATAGGTAGTGTTTATCCAAAACTAACTTTTCTTTTACAAATCGATAGAGTTACTTTCTATATAAATACGACGGCAAACGAGCTACCTACCTACACTTCAGTTAGTCAATGCCCGTCTAGCGATGTAATCACAGGTAGAACTGACGCCGAGATTAGTTTGATCAATAATAGATGTATTTATTCCTTTAGAATATCTTCAGGCTCTATATATTACAGTATGTCGGAATACGACTTTCTTACAGCTTTATTGATAATCATCTTAGCTGTTTTTGTTTTTTTCGTCGTCATAAAACTTAGATAAAAAACCTAGACAAATTTTTGCAGCCCCGGCCTTATTTTTTCCGTGTCTATTATCACAACACTTTTGTTAAGAGGGAAGGCTACGTTAAAAACAGGAACTTTGTCGACCCACGCGAATTTCGATCCGTAGTGGGCGTGACCATGAATGACTAGGTTCGGTTTTGTTTCTAGTATGACTTTCTCGAATTCTATACTACCGAGGTTTTGATAGAATAGAGGGTTTTCTCCTTCTAAAGTTTTATAAGTAGGAGAGTAGTGTGTGAGTAAAATTTTAGTACCAGAGTAATTTTTTAGAACACTTTCAGCCTTAGTTATTCTCGTTTTGTAAATTTGTTGAATGTTCGGTATGTGAATTTTTTGCCATTTTGTCGGTTCATCTAAGCTCCCGCTAGTGCCATATATCAAAACTTTTTCCTCACCGACTTTAAGCTCCATGTAAGCGTCGTCTAAAAACTTTACATTACTGATTTCTTTTTTCAAAGTTTCTCTGTACTCTAAATTTTCTGTGTTACCGAAGACTGCAATTATTGGGGCGAAGAATTTTCCAAAAAAAACGTTTTGAATTTTCCTATATTCTTCTATTTCCTTTTCTATCAAATCCCTTTCAGTCATATCACCAGCTAACAAAATTAGGTCAATTTTTTCGTTTATTTTTTCCACGCTTTTCAAAAAATCTTCGTAATAGACCGGCGAGTGGACGTCACTACAGGCAAGAATCTTCATATGAGAGTTTAAGTTCGAATAAATAAATGGTTTAAAAGGAAGAAGGGCCGCGACCGGGATTTGAACCCGGGCATAGGGCTCCACAGGCCCCTGCGCTAACCAGGCTACGCTATCGCGGCCATTTTTTAACTTTATATAAAATTTTATTCAACGTGTTTTTAATCGTTTCTAAATTTTAGAGTCTTTTCTAAAAAAGTTTATAAATCGAGAAGAAAATATAAGAAAATGGGAAGAGAGTTTTTGAGATTGATTTGTGTATCTTTGCTCGCGTCTTTACTCTTAGTTTTTTCTATCGTTTTAGCTCAAAATCCTGGCCATCCGGCCAA
>JANXEV010000001.1 GCA_025057985.1 Candidatus Aenigmatarchaeota archaeon | reverse complement strand
TTTGTTCAATTCTAGGTTCTGTGATTTATGGCTATCAAAACATGCGATTATACATGCTTACAAATTTTTTCGGATTTTTGGTAAAAATTTCTTTAACAACGATACTGCTATATCTTAACTTCAGTTACTTCGGTCCAATAATAGGTTTTATTATCAGTTACGCCGTGATACTCTTCCTAAGGTTGTTTAGTATAAAAATCGGTAGAGGCGAAAGTATAGAAAATGAAAAAGTTCTGATAAATTTCGCTATACCAGCTTTCATCTCTAGTTTGTCAATTTACGTGTTTTCCAACTCTCACTATGTTTTTCTTTCAATCTTCAGGACAACTTTAGAAACCGGAATATTTAGTATCGCGATGATAATATCGAATATAATTGCAGCATTTCCAAATATTTTGGCCGCCGCACTGTTTCCTATAATTTCGTATTTGTCGGCCGATAGGAGAAATACAAGGAAACAATCCTATTTGATAGAGATAGTTTTGCGATACGCATCCCTACTATCTCTACCAGTGTCAATATTTTTGGTAGTTTTTTCTAAAGAAATAATAATCTTGTTTTCAAGTGAAAAATTTTTAAAATCCGCCGATCTGATACCAATATTGGTTACTGCTAGCATACTTTTTGGACTCGGAAATATATTTTTCCATAGTTTATACGCGATCGGTAAAACAAAAATTTATAGAAATTTACTTTCTATTTCATCAACTCTTTACATACTTTTAACAGTTTTGCTAACACCGAAACTTTCCTACATAGGTATATCACTCTCCTATTTAGTCTCTTCATCCTTTTTATTTGTATCTAGTTATTACTACATAAAAAAATTCCTTAAGGTAAGATTACCTTTGGTCGATTTGTTCAAAATTTCATTGGCATGCATGATAATTTTTATACCTTTTTACTTCTTTACCAAATTTTTTGACAATTTACTTCAAGAAATTTTATTTGGGATTTTTTCAGGAGTTTTATACTTTTTTGTTTTGATGCCGCTTAGATTCTATAAAAAATCGGACATCAATATTTTAGCTTTTTTAGAAGAAAGAGCATCCTTCGGTAAGTTTGTTTTTAAAATAACAAGGAAAATTATTGAAAGATCTTTAAAAATTAACGGGAAACTTAGCGTTAAAAAATCAAGGTAAAATAAAATATGGAGAGGTTTGATGTTTGTATACCGACTTTAAATTCAGCAAAAACTTTAGAGAGATGCTTGAAATCTGTAGTTAGCTCGATTCCATATAGAAAGATTATCGTTATAGACGGTTATAGTAGCGATGAAACTTTAGAAATAGCTAAAAAATATGGGTGTGAAGTTTATAGAAGTAAAAAAAGTCTTGGGGAAGTTAGAGAGATGTTGATAAAAAAGGTAAAGACAGAATGGTTTTTCTTTATAGATGCAGACATAGAAGTGAACGAGAAGTGGTTTAGAATTTTAAAGAATTCTAGAGACGAAAAAGTAGGCGCTGTGAATGGATTTGGGTTGACTGGAGGATTTTTTGGTTTTCTGAGAAAGATTTTGCTTTTTTTTAAGCTCAAGTTTGGAATTAAACAAAGAGGCTTTACTTCAAATACTTTGATAAGAAAAAGAGCTGTTAAAGGAATCAAACTACCTAGGGTTAAACGTTTAGAAGACATAGTTTTGCAGGAATCTGTAGAGGAACGAGGTTATAAGTGGAAGTTTGTTCTAGCTTTTTGTAGGCATATGAAAACTGAAAGACAAGTTTTGAAAGAAGCTTTGAGAGATTTGAGAAATTTAAGTAAACAGCGAGGAATAATAAATGGTTTACTTAGAATTTAATCGCTTCTTTTTTGATAGGCCAGGTTTACCTGACCATAAGGTTTATAAGTTTTAGAATTTTGAAAAATATTAGGTGAAAGGGATGCGACGCCAATATGTTTCCATGAGAAGCATAGTAAAGAACTAACCAAAGTTTTACTTAGGGCTTTCAATAAAAATCAAATAATAATCCTTCTTTGGATTGAAAAAAATCTTCTAGACACCATGACTTCCAACTTAAGGTCTATCTCTCTTAACTTCGGAATACCGTTATCTACTTTAAAGTTGAATGCAAAAATTTTAAGAAAGCTTGGGTTGATAGAATTCGATGGTGGTCCAGTGTTGAGAAGGGTTAAACTCACTAGTTTTGGAAAATGGATAGTGGAAGTTTTAAAGAAAGATTTAGCTTAAATTTTGGGGTCGCTGGGATTTGAACCCAGGATCTCGGGTACCCGAAACCCGCGTGCTAGACCAAGCTACACCACGACCCCATAAATTTTATTATCAAAGCTTTAATGAAATTTTACTCTGAAACTTTCCTGGCTATTATTAAAAACCCGGTATGCATCAAACCTTTTGTTTTCGGCCTTAAAGTTTTTTCATATTGCCACTCCCTTATTATGTTTTCAAGAATTTGAACTTCATATTTCTCCGTTTTCTTCAAAGACTTCAGATTTTTTATCATATGGTCTATAGTCGGAGAATAAACGACAATGTAGCCACCTATCAAAAGTTTTTTATCCATCTCTTCAATAACCCTATCTGAATTCTCCATGTCTAGGAGAATTAGGTTAAAATTTTTTTCTTTAATGTTTTTTACGTCACATTTTTTTAAAACGATGTTTTTCATTCCGACGAATTTTATGTTTTCTAGTGCAATTCTATAGAACCTTTCATCATTTTCGCAAGTTATAACTTTACCTTTTTCTAAAAAATTTGCTAGGAATATAGAGGAAAATGCGCTGCCACTACCGGCGTCTAAAACTTTCCAGTTCGGTCTTAATCCTGTGTATGCGATTATTGTTGCCATGTCTTTCGGTAAAATAACTTGAGCACCTCTTTTCAATTTTTCCATCATGTCCCTCAAGTTTGGCTCGACGACAAAAAACTCATTACCAAGATGCGTTTTTATTTTTTGCCCAACTTTAGCTTTTTTCGTATCTATTATACCTAAATGTGTTGAGACTTTTTTCCCACACTCTACTAATATTTTAAAACCTTTTCTTAACAACAAAACTTTTTTCATTAATAATTTTTTTATTCAGTTTTATGAACTTTTCTTTTCCATTTCATTTAAAGCTTGTATTCTTTTGTATGTCAGAGGATGTGTAGAGAAGATTTCGAACAACCTTATCAGAGGATTCTTTTTTTCCCACTCCATAGCTTTTTTTATTTCTCTTTCCTCTAGATTAAAGTCTTCGTATTCTTTACCAAGGTTGGAAATTTCTCTTACAGAGTTCACTGGGTCAGCGATGAAAAAACTTCTAAGGGTAGAACTTTCTATTCTGTCGTTAGATGTGCTTAAACCGTAGGTTATTTTCGCTAAGGCTCTTGCTAGCAAGCTAGGTTTCGTGTTTTTTCCAGAAAATCTGTCTGCATAGTATTCTCTTAATCTCGAGAAGTAAAGGACAAGTAAGTTTGAGATGAAGTAGATTACAAATGTCACCAGTCCGACAATAACCGCACCAAGACCCCTTCTATCGTTTTCGCTTGGAGAAAATATAAGAAATCTGGACACGAAATAGAAGATTATTGGAATAGCTGCGACGATTGTCATGACAATCATGTCTTTATGTTTGATGTGGCCTATTTCATGTGCTATAACGGCTCTTACCTCTTCTTTTGTCAATGTGTTTAACAAACCTCTCGTCACAACTAGGTGTGCAGAAGATGGTGTCCTTCCGAAAACAAAAGCGTTAGGAGATCCTATATTTGCTATATAAATTTTTGGAATAGGAGTTTTTGTTTTTTTACAGAGTTCTTCAACCGTTTCATATATCCATTTTGCTTCTTCTCTTTTCAACTCCCTCATGTTCGTCGTCCATTTTATTATATATGGGCTAACGTACCATTGGAGTAGAACTAGTAAAATAGCTATTAGTACCGGTATGTATCCAGCAAGACCAAAATAATAGCTTACGGCTGCCAAAATTCCGAATAGAAATCCGAATAGCAAAAACATCGTTAGAAACATAGAAAATACCAATCTCAACGCCATACTTTATTATAAGATCTTAAATTATAAAGGTTTATATAATTCGATTTCTTTTAATGTTAATGAAAGCATACATAGTTACTACAATAATAGGAGTATTTGGGGTTTCTGAAGATAACAAAATACTCGTCTACACACCTTTTAAAAAAGACGCCACAGAAGTAGCAAAGAAAATGAAGGAAGCGGAGATACAGGTTATAGACGAGGAAATGGACGCACAAGATAAGTTGAGGAAAAAGGGTTATACAGAGTTTATCTACTCGAGTAGGAAGCAGGGAGTGAAAAACGTAGAAGAAGGAAACAAAGCAGAAAGCTTTATCAAAGAAAATTTGATTAAACTTTCCATCGAGAAAAAGTTTTTTAAAGACGAGCAAGAGTTTCTAGAATTCTACAACCAGGTCAATGTAGAGCTAACGAAAGTTAAAATAAAGCTTGCGGTTAAAAAAGAAGCCTTGGTGGTCCAAGCTGTAAGAGCCATGGAAGAATTGGATAAAGTAATCAACATTTTTTCGGAAAGATTGAGAGAGTGGTATGGTTTACATTTTCCAGAGTTGAATAAAGCGGTGAGTTCTCATGAAAAGTTTGTCAAACTTGTAGAGAAGTACGGAAAGAGAGAGAATTTTGAGGAATTTGAAGGTTTGGTTAAAGAAAGTATGGGGTTGGAAATAAGTGAGAAGGATGAGAAAATTTTAAAGGAATATGCCAGCGTTGCCTCGAAGCTTTTTGAAATTAGAGAAAAGTTAGAAAAATATGTGAAGGAAAGCATGGAAGAATTAGCCCCCAACTTTTCATACATAGCAGGACCTCTGTTAGCCGCCAGAATTTTGTCTAGAGCTGGAAGTTTAGAAAAACTAGCGAAAGCACCAGCTTCTCTCATCCAACTGATAGGGGCAGAAAAAGCTTTATTTAGATATCTACATGGTAAGGGAAAAAGTCCAAAACACGGTTTGATATATCTACATCCTTATATCCAAAACGCGAAGGAAGAGGACAGAGGTAAAATTGCTAGGATTTTGGCAAATAAACTCTCTCTAGCTGTCAGAATAGATTATTATAGCAAGGAAGATAGAAGAGAGAGTTTGAAAAAGGATTTGGAAGAAAAGATTAAAGAGATTTTAAAGAAATGATTATGAAGGTTGAAAAAACGAATTTTGAAGGAATTTATTTGGTGAACGGAAAACTGGCTACTGTTAACACAGTGCCAGGATATAGGGCTTTTGAAGAAGAAATCGTGAAAGTCGGGGACGTTGAATATAGAATTTGGAGTCCATACACCTCAAAACCAGCGGCAGCTATAGTCAAAGGATTGAAAGTCTTTCCTTTGAGAGAGGGTATGAAGGTTTTATATCTAGGTTTGGCTGCAGGAAAAACAGCAACATATTTTAGCAACATCATAGGTTCAAAAGGAATAATATTTGGTGTAGATATTGCGGAGAGAGTTTTGAAAGACGCTTTAGAAGTCGCGAAGAAGTATAAAAATATAATCCCAATTTTGGCCGATGCGAGAAGGCCAGAGACTTACGAAAGAATAGTTTTTTGTAAGGTAGATTTTGTTTATGAAGATGTGGCCTCTGAGGATCAAGTAAGCATTTTGATTAAAAACTGTCAAAAATTTTTAAGAGAGGGAGGTCATGCTGCGATAGCAATCAAATCTCAAAGTATAAGTTCAACGGAAGACCCAAAAGTAGTTTACAAAAGATGTTTGAACGACTTGGAAAAACATTTCGAAGTTCTTGATAAAGTTGAGCTAGATCCTTATGAAAAACACCATTTGTTTGTGGTCTTGCAGAAAAAACAATAGAAATTATGACCAAGTTTTTTTCCATCACTAATTTTCTTCTATCATTCTTCTTCATCTGACTGGTTTTATGAAGCCATAAATCTTACCGTTTGTCATTAACTGAACGTTCCACTTTAAAATGTTTCTATCCTCAACCAGTGAAATTTTCATTTCTTTTATAGTCTTCATTTTTTACCACCCGTAGTATTTTGTAAAGTCGTTTAACTTTTTTTGTTGATTGAAAGTTTCTATGATAACCTCGTCTTCCAAAAAACTACCAATTCCTTTTACAAAAATCCTTCTATTCCCAAAACCGTCTATAAATTTTATCACTCTCGTCGGTGAACACCTTATCACTCTCTTCATTTCACTCACCTAATAAAAATTTGATCTATTTATATACTTTCTTTTCGGAAGAGAGTAGATGTCAGCCTGAAAAATTTATCTCTAAAAAAGTTATTCATTTTAATTTAAAAAAAATCCCGCCCCAGGGATTTTCGTGTAAGTCATGTCGAACCCTGAACCTCCCGGTTTCTGAGCGCTGGCTAAAAAGCCATGCTAATATGCATAGCTCTACAGCCGGGCGCTCTGCCAATTGAGCTAGGGCGGGATAAATATTTTATCTAGTCGCTAAATTTTAATTTTTATTCTACCAATTCATTGCTAAACAAAGGAACTCTCCTACCTTTATGGTCGGTGTATTCCATTCTTGCAGCAGGCAACCTCATCGATAGGATTTCGACAATCGGCTCCAAGTAATATCCAAATATCGCTTCTTCATCTTCCTTCAGCTCATTTATTTTCCAAACGAGTTTTTTCTCTTTTGTTTTTTTCATTTCTACTTCTTCCGGCTTCACACCAAAATAGGAAGTCACTTTAAACATTGTTGGAACGAAATCTTCAACCAAAATTTCTTTCATGATTTTTTTTGACGAGTTTTTGACTTTAATGAAAACCTTCAACCTTTTACCTTCTCTTTTTACACTTTTTCTAATTACCGGTGTGTAGGTTCTTTTGAAAATGAACAAAACCAAAATTATTATTGCTACGATTGTTAGCCAAGTTTGCCAAATCGAAATTTTATATTCAATAATCACACTCTCTCCAGGTTCCAAAGGTTTTATTAACCATTTGTAGTTAACTTGTCCAAAAGATGATTCTATTTCAGTCGGTTGTACTGATGGATTGAAGAAATCTTTCATGAAAAGCGGTAAACTTTCGATCACGTAAAAAGGTTTAGAGACGACGTTACCCTCGTTTCTAACTTCTATTTTTACATGGACTTCCAAAAAAGAGTATTTCACTTCTTTCCTTGTGAAATTTTGTGGTATCTTTTCTATCGCCTTCACTTCGAAAGCACTCTTAGCTTCATCTACCAATTCTCCTTTTAGGTTGTACAAACTTACGTAGACTTCGTATTTACCAGCTTTTTGATACCTTTCGGTTTGAAAAGTCTCTACAACTCTTAAAATTCCAGAAGGCGGAATGTAGTCAGTTATCCTTTCTTTATAGAAAACTTCACTACCTTCAAAAATTATTTTAGTAAAAACTTTATAGTTTGGTGAAACTTCGTTTTTCGTATTTTCAAGAGTTGTGATAATGTTTACCGATTCACTCGGGTATATACCGTAACTGGATAGATCAAGAGAATTGATATACACTGGATGTTTTCTCAGAACTTGTAATATCAAATCCTTCTCAAAAATCATATTCTCGTATTTAACATTTAAGGAAAATTTAGTCGGAGGTATTTCTTTTACAAATTTTTTAGCCTCTAGGTATATCGTAATCTTTTCAGTTTGGTTTGGCTGTAGAGTTAATATCTTCGGATACACATCTAAAGAAACACCTTCCTTATAAAATCCAGAAATAAAAACTGAGAGAGTTTGCGGTACAGCTTCCATGTTCGTGATGTAATATTCTACTGTTTTGCTCTCACCAGCATATAAAGTTATAAAATCGGCACCTGTTATACTGGTCTGTGCATAAGAGAATGTAGTAGACAGAATAAATGCGATCAACCAAAATATCAAAACTCTCATTTTATTTATTTTGTTTAAGCTTTAAATTTTGTTTTTCTTTAAATTCCTCTATCTTTTCTCTCAGTATCCTATCTATTGTTTTTATTTCAAATTCATACCTGTTACCATATTTTTCAAGGAAGCAAAACCTACTGTAGTCATTCTCTCTACTTTCTACCTTTTCATCTGGATAACCGACAGTTATTATTGCTATCGGTCTTATATTGTTAGGAAGATTAACAGCTAGTCTAACCATTTCTTCATCAAAAGCCCCAACCCAACATGTACCTAATCCTAAAGCAGTCGCAGCTAACAACATATTTTCTATCGCGGCAGCACAATCTTCTAACGAATATACTAATTCTCCTCTTGTTCCATATCTCATCGCTTGAATCTCTACGTCTGCACAAACAACTATAAGCACAGGAGCTTCTTTTACTTGTTCTTGTTCAAAAGATGCTTTGTAAAGAATTTCTTTCGTTTTCTTATCCCTAACCACTATATATCTCCACTCTCTCAGATTGCCGGCAGATGGGGCTTGACACGCAGCCCATAGTAAAACTCCTATTTGGTTGTCGTCAACATCTTTCTTCTTATACTTTCTTATACTTCTTCGTTTTGCTATTGCTTCGAAAACATTCATAGAAAAATTTTAATAGTTAGATTTAAATCGATATAAAATTTGTAAAATGAATCAACTTTTAGCCCTGGGCGGGATTTGAACCCGCGACCCCCTCATTACCAGTGAGGTGCTCCACCAGGCTGAGCTACCAGGGCGTTATAATAAAAAATTGTAAAGAAAAAATTTAACTAACTAAAGCGCCTAAAAAATCATATTTAGAAGCTATTTTTTTCTCAAATTCTTTTCCCAGTTTTTTATCTAAACTTTCAATCATTCCCTTTACTATCTGAAAGAAATCATATCTACAAAGATAGTGTTCTCTCTTTTTCAATTTTCTCAACGAATTAAAAACTTCACAAGCATTGTTAATTTTTTTCTCTTCTAACCATTTTTCTATTCCATCAACAAATTTTTTAACCTCATCTTTACTTAACACCCTATTAATCGGCCATCCACATACTGCACAGAGGTGGGACGAATAATCCTCACTTTCTTCTATCTCAAAATTTTCTTTACATGTTTCACAAACTAGCAAACCCTCAATAAAAGAAAATTCCGACGACTCTTTCCCACATATATCACAAATCTCTATCTCAGATTGGTCCCCAGCCGTTGGAGATTTATTAGGCGGTTCATCCCTTAGAGCCCCAAATAACAGACTACCAATGTTTTAGAATTAAACCATATTCTTTCTATGGGGCCCTTTAGCATATAGAATATTTTAAAAGCTATTTAAAAACTTTTCTTTTCGGTCTAATATTTTTTGTAAAATATTTATTCTACGATCTTGTAAACTTTGTCACCAACTCTAACCCTATCTACAACTTTCAAACCTATAGAATCTCCTTTTTTTGCTTCTTCAACATTTTTATGTTCTATTTGCATCGACTCTACCACTTGAGAAAAGTTCGTTGTATACCCTTCAATGCTTATTTTATCCCCTTTTCTTAAACTGTTTTCTAGTTTCAATACAGCGACACTTATTTTTGGGTAGTAATGTGATATTTCACCAACATATATTTTCTCCATATGAAAAATTCGAACATAGGTTTAAAACCTTTCTGTGTTTTTGATGTCGCTTTCCGTTTCAAAAATATCTGATGATTTTTTCTCAGACAATTTTCCTTTCAGTTTTATAAAAAGTGTGACAGCAAAAATACTGCTAACAATGATGATAGTTATCAGAAGTATCAAATTTGTTCTCTTTTCTTCTTTACATACTCTTTTTTCTTTGTAAGGCACACACTTAAATCCTGTCGTGTTGTCACATTTATAGTTTGTTCTACCTTGAACGTTAAAAACGCACTCACTCCATGGAGTTGGCTCAGGGCAAATCGGACAACTCGGTTCAGGATTGCATGTTAAATTTTTTTGGTCACAACCATACTGACAGAATTCGATAACTTTCCAGCTACTTCCGTCAGAAGAACATTCTTGGATCTCATTGTTATAACATCTTTTTTCTAAGGGCGTACAAATCTTTATCTTAAACTCACCGACAATCGCAAATATACTTAAACCGGAGAATTCTGCTTCGTAGTATACTTTATCTAAATGAGAGTACAACTTACTAGTTTTTAATTTTTCCCATCCATTTTTTGTAAGTCTTTGTAAAAAGATTTTATCTTCATCGATGTTGTTGTTGACGATCCAATTTTTGTCTACTTTAAACTTGATTCTTACTTTCGAGATATCTTCGTCCTTGATATTTTCCTTAGAAATTTCTACATATCTGTAAACTTTTCCTAAACTCGGAATTATAGGCTCAGATGCTGTTTGAGGTTTCGTCACGTTTTTTATTATTATCCTTACATCGTTAACGTTTTTGTTTACTTCTATTTTTATTTCCTCGACCCCAAACACGTCAGACTTGTTAATTTTAATAACAGAGGGGCTACCAGGGTAAATAAAATTTATACTTTTTGTTTCTTCGATTGTTGTAAGGAATTGTCTTGCTGGCGGCGAATATCCAGCTGTAGGAACATATGTGGAATCTGTAGAATCTTTCGGACAACTACCACAATCGCTCGGACACGTTGTACAGTTTTCTCCATAACCACAAATTCCATCACCACAACGATTTGGTATTGCTTCTAACTTAAATTGATACTCGAATGTATATGTCAAAATATTTGAAGAGTTGTCCACTATTTCTATTTTAATTGTATATTTATCTGAAGGTAAGTTTAAGATCGGTAGGGTTGCTCTATAAAATCCGTCTCTCTTATTCGTTTCTATTTTTTCCCAAATATCTACACCCTTCTTAACATATACAGAAACACTCGAAATCTCTCCACCATCAGGATCCGTATCGATTAGCAATATATTCTCTCCTTTTGGATGGAAGAAATCAGATAAATTTCCGTCGTGCATCAAAAATAAGGTTTTGATAAACGGAGGGTCTTTATCTTCTTTTGATGTATTAAAGGTAGCGTTCACTTCAGCTCTGTAATCTTTACCTCTAATCTTATAGAAGGTCTCGGTCACCACAGAGTATAAACCTGGGTCAGTGATTAATAGTATTGATAAGTCATATTGATTTTTACGATTATATACAGAGATCAAATTTCCAACCTCGTCGTAAACCTTGATAGAGAGAGGTCCTGAAACAATACTATAATCTTGAGTTAAAAATAGACCCGGACCTTTTTTCTGTGGATATATTCTAATTTCATCTTCAGCGTTTTCGAATTTTCCAAACCAAAATACCGGATTTAATCCATGTGTTAAAGTTCTAGTTTTTGATAGATTGTAAGCAAATAAAACATAATCTTTAGAGCTCCTCGGAAATTTTCCATCCCAAAAAGCTTGAAGTTCTAAATGTGTATCGTTTACATAGATAAAAGGAGACGAGTATGCTAGTTCATATTCAGTTGTATTATGATTTGATAAAGGTGTGAATATTCCTAATATATAGGTGTTCCAATAAATATCTGGTGGAGAGGGTGTGTAGTATATTTCGTCTTCGTAGGTGGTTTTTATTGAAATATAAGGGTAAAAATCTGTATAAATTCCATTATATTGACAAATAAGAATACATCTTACGATATGGTCAACATCTTTGTTTAGATAATATTTATGTGTGATTTTTTTCAAAGAATTTATAGAATTTACGAAATTAATATCGTTATAAACACCGTAAGTGTAGTTTACGAAAAAATATATTTTATCACCCTTTTCACAATACATAGAATTTGACAAACTGTAGTTGTTGCTAACGTTGGAATAATATAGAGTGTTCGAATTATCGAAAAGGTGAAAAGTAATACCGATATCAGGATTATTATATTTTATTGTATGTAATTTTATACTACAGTTTCTAAGCAATTCTTCTTCACTAAATTCTGGAATCGACATTTTAACTCGGTTTTTTGCTTTCGATGAATTTATAAAAACACTTTTTCTTCCCGTAGTGTTTATATTTTCTTCCACTATTATGAAAGGATTAGTGCTTATACTTAATATGGTAAAATTAGTGAAAGGATTTTCGTAGATTGTATACTCTGGTGAAGAAAAATAAATGGTGATTATATCAACTAAATTTCTATCTAAAAGCATAGTAATCGGTTCTTGTTTTATTACCGAGAAAGTATCATAGATATTGTTTTTATCATGAATTATTCCGTAACCATAATTTTCAGAAAAGTTTAGATCTAACACATAATATTTTAAGAACCAAAAAGGAATAGTAATGTTTTGTACATCGCTACTTATATAAATATGACCGTAGTAAGCTCCGTTTTTAACATTCGAGCTGTCTAGGGAGAAAATCATTTCAAAAACTCCATCCGAACTTTCTAAAATCGTCATATTCGTTTGGTTTAATGTTAGGTTTATTTTCGGATTTTCTATACGGACTGAAACATTTATGGAAACATTTCTGAAATTTGATGGATTTTTCACTATAATTTTCTTGCTTTCATTATGTAAACCACTTGTCAAGTTTAACGGCGGGCCTGCTTCTAAGAAATAGATATTGTAATAACAATTTACACACTTTTGACACGCAACTCTACTACCCGTTCTTGTAGTCCAACAAAATGTTGTATCGTTCCTTAGCAAATCACTCTCTATCAAAATCCTGTCACTTGTTAGAATCCTTATGGGTAATCTTATGGTTTGAGAATCCGAAACTGCAATCAACTCACCGTAATAATAATTTCTTTCTTTAACACTGCTACTATTTACCAAAACTGTTAGATTAAAATCTTTTTCTTCTCCAGGTTGGAGTGTTATTTCTTCTCGATCCAAAATAGCGGAAATTTCTTGTTGGGTAAAGTTAACAGAAAGAATGTAATTTTTATTTGTCTGACCTAAATTTTTTATAGTTAATTTTCTGGTTTCGATAAAGGTAACATTGGTCGGAACCTCCTTTATTTTAACGATAGATGGCTTTATTATAGCGGATGGAGTTATTCCAGTAGCATTAAATGCGTCTATCAACCCACTGCCTTGTATATTTTTATCTAAACCCAAATCTATCGCATTGTTTTTTATAGCGCTTTTTATTTGATCTGGAGTCCAGTTTGGGTGAAGTTGTTTTAATAACGCAGCTACACCAGAAACAATTGGGGTGGCCATGCTAGTTCCGGACATCAAAATATGGTTTTCATCCAAACAAAAAGTTAACCAGTTAGAATTAAGTGTTTGTGACCTGGATGAGCATATTTCTACTCCAGGTGCAACTACATCCGGTTTTTCTAACGTTTCGTTACTTGTTCTCACAGGGCCCCTTGACGAAAAAATCGCAACCATATTATTACAGTAAGGATGTACACCAACTTGTTCCGGTCTACAGGCGGCACCGACTGTTATAGCTTTTCTAGATGTACCAGGACTTGATATACTCTCTGCTTCAGGCCCATCATTTCCAGCTGCTACTACTACAACTACACCTCTTTCAACAGCCGAATCTACAGCCCGTGATAAAATATCATCTGGATCTCCCGGTCCACCTAAACTCATTGATATTATATCTGCACCATCATTAACCGCCCTTTCTATACCTGCTATAACACTAGATACATTTCCAAAGCCACTTGCATTTAAAACTTTATATGCAAGTAATTTTGCTTCTGGTGCCACACCTTTTATTATACCGTTCGCAGCCGCTATACCAGCTACATGTGTTCCGTGACCATGGTCATCCATAGGATCAGTATCATTATTAACCACATCATAGCCACCTATAACTTTACAAGTTTCATTACAAGTCGCGTTGAGAGGCGAATTGCAAAAACAACCACCTAGATCAGGATGAGTGTAATCTATGCCGGTATCGATAATAGCAATCTTTATTCCTTTACCCGTTACAGAGTTATTTCTAGAGTCGTTCATTTGCCATACCAACGTAGCATTTACTAAAACTATAGAATCTTCAACGAGAATCCTAACTTCCTTATCAGGATGCACTTCTTTCACTTGCGGCAGCTTTTTTATTCTTTCTATTTCATCCTCATTCGCTTCTACAACAAGTCCGTTAAAAACCCCTTTAAACTCTTTTTTTATATTTATTTTCAATTTAGAAAGCTCATTTTTTACAACGCTTTGCTCTCTTTCTATTTTCGTCTTGTGAGTAGAAACCAAGCTCTTGAATAAATTTTTGTTAAATTTTTCTACGTATTTTACTTTCGATTCATATTTAAACAAAGGCTCCTCTTTCAACTCGATGATAAACGAATTTTTCTTCTTATTTTCGTTTTTAGTTAAGTTTTTAGTAGAGTTCAAAAATTGAATTTCCGGAAAAATGGTCGAATTTTCCAAATTTTTTAAAAAAATAAAACTTTTTTTGTATTTTTCTTCTATTTTCCCTTCATCCAAATCTAATAAACCATTAACGCTCGGAAAAGTTACTAATAGAATGCTTAAGAAAATGAAAAACAGGTTTAAAGACTTTACTATCATTTATTCAATTTACTTTCTTTCTAAAATTTTACGAAAAACTTCATGCCGGGGGTGGGATTTGAACCCACGAAGGGACTAACCCAGCAGGTTTCTTCACTAATCAGAGCTTATGTGCCTAGCCAGCACTTAAGCTTCGGCGACGGCTCTGCCGCCATCGACCAGGCTAGGCGACCCCGGCTGAGATTTTCTATTTTAAAATTTTGTGTTTAAATCAAAAAAATCATTTTATTTTAGAAATTTGAGAACCAAACTCTTTAAGTTTTTTTTCTAAAACTTCCAAAGAAATTTCAACTATCTCTTCAGGTTTAAGACCCGAGCAACTCTCTACTTCAAAAGTTACTTTATCGTTTTCCATGCTATACCCAACTACTGCTCCTTGCCATTTTATATTTTCCTTTCCATAACCAAGTCTAGCATAAGCCACTAACTCTATTTCTTGACCTTCTAAAAGTTGTACTATCGGTATGTTCGGATAAATAGGTTTTACGCTTTCGTCTTCAGATTTTAAATCACTAGAATAAACCATGCACGGCCCACTTTTTTTAAGAACCAGCTTACAGTAAAGTGTCGAATCTTTCACATTATCGATATTCTCTGCTTCTTCCGGTAGTTTATAAACCTTTCTATCGTAAGACAAAGGAATTAACCCAAGTCTATGTGCTAAAATTTCATCATAAAGAGCAGAATCATTCTTTTTTATATCCACCCACTCTATCGCCATTGTAGGGACTTCAAAAATCATTATTCTCCTTAAAGCATTAGCAAAGCCAGGTTTTAATCCGGTTATCGAAAATTTTATCGATTCTTTACCCTTTTCAATTACTTCAACTTTAAACACACCATTCAACCTCTTACTACTCTCGCATAGCTTGGCGTCAGTAGGAGATAGTCGTTGTCAATACCAACTATATCTCCATTTAATGCTTCAATCGTGTTTTTCAACCTATCCACACTTCTTTTCAATTCACTCAAGTTTTTTTCTCTCAAACTTTTTATGTTTAAGAAAACAATTTGCCCCTCTCTTACATATTGTTGTATTTTCTCAACTTCACTATAGCCTTGTAAAATTTCTACTCTTATCTTCGGTTTAACTTCTTCTTTAAAAGCATCTTCTTTTATTTCAACTTCCTCCTCCACTTCTCTCTTCTTTTTTAGAAAATTTCCGAATATTTTATGAATTGGCATAATATTTAATTGAAACTAAATTTAAAAACATTATTTTTTCTTCTTCTTAGCTTTTATTTGTTCGAGAAGACTGACAGCATTCCATATCATAGTCCTTCCATGAATCGGAAGGTTCGGGTCGTTTACGATCTCGTCCAAAATAACGATAGCTTCGTTTGTCTTTAGTTCTTCATCCCTTTTGCTACTTAAAACACCTTTCACCCTCTCCACAGCTTCTCTTACATTTTTCGGAACGCTTCTATCGTTCGTTATTCTCTCCAAAATCTCCAAAACGGGCTTATACTCCATTTCATCCACCCTTTTTTATTTTTCTCTCCATTTCTTTTATTCTTTCCTCTACAATTTTCTCCATTTTCTCTAAATTGCTAATTCTCAAATCAAATTCCTCCTTATTTTCTTTCAACTCTTTTATAATCTCATCCTTCCCTTTCTTCACCATTACATTACCAACAATTTTATAAGCGAAATTCTCTTGTGAGTTTTCCAATTCTTTTATAGCGTTTTCAATTTCCATTACTTGCAATTTTAAACTTTCTTTCTGTATTATCAACATTCTATATTGCTCTTGCAGTCCTTGAAATTCCTGTAGTATTTTTTCGTTTTCCATTTATTAGAAAGTTTATTAAAAATAAAAGTTTTTACCTTGCTTGTACTCTCTTCACAACTTCCGGCCTAAGTTTAATCAGTATTCTATAACCGCAATGTGGGCACATCACTTTCCCTTCAATAAATTCTGTTATCAAAGATTTGCATTTTAAGCATCTATACATTAAATCACCCTGGGTGGATAGTATGCTTGTCCAGCAAATTTACCCCCACACTTTTTACACACCCAAATACCACTACCTCTTCTAACCAAGTATTCCATCTTACAACTCGGACATATATGTCTTCTTTTCTGAACTTTTTCTATTTCTGCCACTTTTTCCCTAATTTTTTTACCATATCTCGCACCAAATCTACCAGCACTACCGACTTTTTTTGTTCTCCCCACAGTTTTCACCTGTTAAGTCTTTTTAAAACTTCTATTATTTCATTTTCACCTATCTTTTTATTTATCTTTCCTGCAAGAAATAAATTTATTAAATAGTTTTCTACCTGCTCCACGAGGTTAGGTTTAACCAGTTTTACTCTTGAAAGCCTTTCTTTGGCTTCCGGTTCCAAAATCTTTCTAAGTATTTCATTTCTTTCATCCTTTTCCACGAATTTCACCGGCGATTTTGTCTATCAAACTTCTACCTTTCGGAGTAAGAACTCTACCTTTTTTTTCTTTTGCTACTAATCCTTCGGATTCTAGTTGTTGTAAAATCTTTCTGATAATCGAACCAGAGGATTTATAGAACTTCTTCGGACGCATCCCTCTGTTTTTTCTACCACCATAGTAAGTCCTAAGTCTAGAAACTCCAACCGGTCCGTTTATGTAGAGTCTTCTTAAAATAGAAGCCGCTCTTATATACCAAAAATCTTCTTGCTCTGGTGGTCTTTCTTTATGTACACCACTTTTAACAATCTTTGCCCAAAGAGGTGGCTTTATTTTTTCAAATTTTTTTAGTTCTTCTTTCAATCTTTCTACTAATTTCTGTGGCGGTACTTCTAATGCGTTTACCATACTTTCTAAATTGAATTAAAATATTAAAAAACTTTTTCTAACCCACCTTTCCTTGCGATTTATAGAGCTCTATCAACCTTTCTATCGTGTCTGCTTCTTCTGGGCCTTTATCGTCCCTTATTCTAACAAAAGAAGGAAATCTTAGAGCATATCCAGCTTCGTAATTAGGCGATTTTTGAATTTCTTGATATTTTACCTCTATAACTATTTTTGGTCTAACTTTAACCTCTTTACCCTTTTCATAAATTATTAGCGGCTTCAAAATTTCGGTCATCATCTCATACTCCTCCTCCTTTAAACCAGTCGACATCATACCACACCTCAAAAAATTCCCAGTATCCGGATCTCTCACAGCAAGCTCGTAAGAAGTTAACCAATTAGCTCTACTACCTTCGCCCCAAGTCGCCCCAACAATAACAAGATCTAAACTTTCCATCGTTGGTTTTATTTTATACCAACCACCAACATGTCGACCAAACTTGTAGGGTGAGGTTAAAACTTTTAGCATCAATCCTTCTTGCTTAGCGTTCAAAGATTCTTGATAAAACTCTTCTATTTCTTTAACATCATCAGATATAATTTGTTTGGCTAATTCGAACTTTCCTTCTATTTTCTCTATAACGTTTTCTAGAATTTTCCTTCTTTCTATCAGCGGCTTTGAAATCAACATCTCACCGTTTAAATATAAAATGTCGAATAAATGAATTCTAATAGGAATTTTCTCTACCATTTTTTCAATTTCATATTTTCTATGAATTCTCCTAGACAAAACTTGAAAAGCCAACGGATCTCCTGTTTTTGGATTCACAGCTATCGTCTCGCCTTCGACTACACACTCCTCAGCTTTTATTCCTTTAATACAAAGTTCTACTAAATCTGGAAATTGAGCCGTTACATTTTCTTGTCTTCTAGTAAACAGTAAAATTTTATTACCCTTTTTCATTATCAAAGTCCTCATACCATCATATTTCCATTCAGCCGCGACTTTACCAAATTCTTTAACTACTTCTTCTATGCTTTCAGCTTTTTCGCCAAGCATAACCTGTATCGGTCTACCAAATTCTATTTTTATGTTTTTAAGCCCCTCTAGACCACTTTCTTTAGCTATTTTCGCCACAGCCGCAAAATCCGATAATATACTCCAAGCGTAGTCTATCACTTCTTCTACTTCTTTTTTCTTTTCGAAAAAAGCTTCAACTATAGCGTCTCTTATTATACCTTCAGCAACACCGACTCTTAACTCTCCTAGTACAGTTCTAACCAGATATTTTGCTTCTTTTGGTGTACACATCAACAAAAGACTTGTCAATATGTTTATTTTTTTTTCTTGCGCTCCTTCTCCAGAAGCAGTGGCCACTTTTCTTAAATTTTCAAAAACTTCTTCTACTGTAAGACTTTTTTTAAAAAGAGTTACTTGTTTTTTTGACGGTATCAATTTTTCTACAGTCAATCCCAAATCACCAGTTTTTGTAAATTCTTCTTCTATTTTTTCCCTTGAGACACCTATGGTTTTGTTTATCACTTTAATCATTAGTTGTGTAGCCACTCCCAATTCTATTTGCATATATTTCGGATACAAACTTCCCTGTACCAGGTAGATAACCCTTTCTAGATCGTTTGGATTACACATTTTTAAAAGTTCGGCTAGTATTTTTGCTTTTTCAATTTTAGAAGAAGTTCGCTCCAACTTTTCATAGTATTCTACAAGTGTTTTATATTCCATATTATTTTTCTTTGTTCGCAAAAGTTAAGCTTTTAAATCAATTAAATTTTATTTAATGTCTATCAATGGATGTGTTTTTTGGTGTTATGGTGTTTGTGAGTTTTGCAAACAAAATTCTGGTGTCGAGGTTGAAATGAAGAAAGAAAAGAGTTTTTATGAAATGGAAAAAGAGGTTTGGGTCTGCCCGAGATGTGGGTATGTGAAAAGACTTTAACTTTTGAAAATTAAGATTATAAATGGAAGAATTAAAAGAAGAGACTAAGAAGAAAATTTCTCCAGAATGGCTTTTGGATTGTGTTTGTATAGAAGATGATGGGCAAACCTTAGTGATTTCTCCTAGGGAGTGTTTCAAAAAAGGAATCAAAAATATAAAAATAACACTTGGTAGATTCAGTTCCCCTACAGTTTTGACATACAAAGTTAGCGAAATATATGGGGAGAAAAAAGAATAAAATTGAGTTCATACAATGAAATTTATTTGGGACGGTAGCTCAGTCCGGGAGAGCGACCGGCTGAAGACCGGTGCGTCGTGGGTTCAAATCCCACCCGTCCCAAGAAATTCCATAGAAAATTAACTTTATAACCAATCAAAACAAGAATTATTAATGAAAAATTTGCGAATAAGTCAGTTCAGGTACATAGAACCTAGAATAGAAATCGTTGAAAGAAAAGGTATAGGCCATCCAGATACTATATGCGATTCTATAGCTGACCAAATTTCAGTAGAATTAGCCAAATATTATTTGAAAAAATTTGGTAGAATATTTCATTATAATGTCGACAAAGCTTTACTTTCTGCTGGAGAGGCGAAAACAAAATTTGGTGGAGGCAAAATAATAAAACCGATGAAGCTCGTTTTCGGTGACAGAGCGACTTATAAGGTTGGAAACGAAGAAGTTCCGATATTCGAAATAGTTAAAAATTCTGCGATAAATTGGTTTAAGACGAATTTAAGGTTTGTTGGAGAAGAAAATTTACAAATAGTTAGCGAAATAAAATTCGGTTCTGAGGAGTTAACATCGATATTTTCTAGGAAAGAAAAATTTTTACCAGCTAACGACACCAGCGCTCTGGTAGGTTATGCACCTTTAACCACCTTGGAAAAAAGTGTTTTAGAATTAGAAAAATATCTGAATTCTAAGGGTTTCAAGGAAAGATATCCATGGAGTGGAGAAGATATAAAAGTTATGGGTATGCGCGACGACTCAAATTTCACTTATACGATTGCGATGGCTTTTGTCGATAGATATGTTGAGAGCGAGAGCGATTATTTTAGGAAGAAAGAAGAAATTTTGGCTGAGATAAATAGATTTTTGAAGGAAAAATTCGACATATCCCCGAGACTTTTTATGAACACCCTAGATGAACGTGGGAAGGGTGAAGAGGGGTGTTATTTGACTGTTACTGGGACAAGCGCTGAATCTGCAGATTCAGGAGAGGTTGGAAGAGGAAACAGAGTTAATGGACTGATTTGTTTGAATAGACCAGCTGGTTCTGAAGCTGCTGCAGGAAAAAACATGGTTAGTCATGTTGGAAAAATCTATAACATTTTAGCGTTCGACATTGCCAATAAAATTTACGAAGAAATCGGTAAACACACCTATGTTTGGCTATTAAGTCAAATCGGAAGACCAATCAACGATCCTTTGGTTATATCTGTAGAAGTTGATAGATTGGAAAAGGACGATGAGAAGAAAATCGTTGAAATAGTTGAAAAAAGATTCGAAACACTTAAAGATTTTATTCAAGATTTGATAGACGGAAAATTTAAAGTTTGTTGATTCTATACTTCATCCCTTCCATTATTATAAACATCAGGACACCAAAAACTATCCTCAAACCCCTTTTTAAACCACTTTTTTTATGGTAAAAAACTTTTACTGGTACATTTTCTATCCTCAAACCTTTTTCTACCGCATCCGAGAGAATCGAGTTTTCTATTATATAACCACCTTTAATTTTTTCGATTTTTTCTAAAGCTTTTTTGTTTAGAGCCATAAATCCACAATTTGTGTCTTTCAGTTTGGTTCCAAATAAAATATTGAAGAAGAATCTCCATATAAAATTTCCTATTTTATGCCGAAACGGTACATTTTTCCACATTCTACAACCCATCACTATGTCAGCACTACCATTTCTTATTTTTTCCAGTAATTTTGTTGCTTCTTCAGGTAGAAATTGGAGATCAGCGTCTATAATAACAACTGAATTTATTTTTTTTCTTCTTAAAAAATTAAACCCGGTTTTTAATGCTTCACCCTTTCCCATATTTTTTTCATGTCTTATCACAATGGCGCCAGCTTTTTTTGCCTTTTCATATGTTTTGTCTTTACTTCCGTCGTCTACGACCAATACTTTGAATCCCATTTTTTTTAATCTTTTAACAACTATGTCTATGGTTTTTTCTTCGTTATAAGCTGGTACCAATGCAAACTCCATTAATTTCTTTGTATTTTATTATTTATTTATGATATGTGCAAGATGTGGTAGAGAAACAGAAAAGTTTTACGAGAATCTTTGTTTAAGTTGTTATGTCGATAGGTTGAAGTTGGAAAAAATTAGAATAAAAAATTGTAAAATTTGTGGGAGAAAATTCTTTTTTAATAAATTTTACAACTCGAACGATAAAGTCATAGAATTTTATATTAAAAAATTTCTTTCTAAAAAATTCCCAAGTGAAGTCGTTCACGTTTTAAAAGAGAAAATGGAGTTTGAGGAAGAAGAGTTTCTATGTAAAAGATGCAAAGAGAGTTTTTCTAATAGAGTAGTTGCGATCTTACAACTAAGAGGAGAGAAGAGGATTTTGAACGAGTTGGTAGAGGGTTTGGCTTTAAACACGAAGGAAGTTGAGGGAGGTTATGATATTCATTTTTCATCGAAAAGTTTGATGAGGGACTTTGTGATGAAAATAAAAAAGAGGTATGTAGTAGAAGAAAAATTTTCTAGAAAATTAGTCGGATTAAAGGATGGTAAAAGAAAATATAAGGACACAGTTTTAATTAAAATTTATGACAAAAAGATACGAGCCTACTGAAGAAGAGTTAGAGATTTCAAGAATAAGATTGCCGAGAGAAGGTGAAGTTTTAGGTATAGTAGATTCTATGTTAGGTGGGGATAGAATGAAAGTTATTTGTGATGACAATAAAGAAAGAATTTGTAGGATTCCTGGAAAACTTAGGAAAAGAGTTTGGATTAGAGAGAGGGACTTGGTTTTGATCGAGCCATGGAAGATTCAGGGAGATAAAAGAGGGGACGTAATTTTTAGATATACGCCGACTCAAGCGAATTGGTTGAAGAAAAACGGCTACATAAAAAACTTGCAGATATAATTTTTTAATGGAAGACTTTTTCTCTGAAGGTAAGATTGAGGGTAAAGTTTATGATAGAAGAACTTTGATGAGTTTATACAAACTAATTAGAAAAGGTGTAATAAAAACGTTGGAATCTACGATAAAAGAAGGGAAAGAAAGTATAGTCGTCTCTGCTAAAGATCAAAATGAAAGATGGTTGGCTTTAAAGATTTATAGAGTCGAATACTGCGACTTTAAAACTATGTGGAAATATTTGGTTTCAGACCATAGATTTGAGAGAGTTAGAAAAAATAGATGGCATATTATTTTAAACTGGGCTAAGAGAGAGTTTAAAAACATGAAAACGGCATTTGATTCTGGTGTCGATTGTTCGCAACCGATAGTTGTATATAACAACGTTCTTGTGATGTCTTTCATAGGAGAAAATGGAATCCCTGCTCCCAGTTTGGAAGATTTGAAAAATGAAAGATTGAATTGGAAAGAAATTTACGATCAAGTTATTTTAAATATCGAAAAACTATTAAAAGGTGGATTGATCCATGCTGATTTAAGTTCTTACAATGTTTTGTTTTTAGAAAAACCATATCTCATAGATTTTAGTCATGCCGTAACTAAAAGTCATCCGATGGCGTTAGATTTTTTAAAGAGAGATTTAGAAAACATTAATGAGTTTTTCAAAAAAAGAGGAGTTTTGGTAGACGATAATCTTTTTGAAAAGTTAAGGTGGTGAAATGAAAGAGTATGTTGTTCTCTCAGAGGAAAAAGCGAAACTTCTAAAGAAAAGACAAGATTGGATTAAAAAAATAGAAGAGCTAAGCAATTGTAAAGTAGAGATAGAAGATCAAGAAGCTAGAGTGGAAGGTGAAGACCAAGTTTCAGTTTTAAGAGTAAAAGAAGTGATTAAAGCTCTGAATAAAGGGTTTGATTTAAAGACCTCTTTATACTTGCTAGACGAAAACTATTTCCTGGATGTGATAAATCTAAAAGAATGGAGTGAAAAAAGAGAGAGGAGAATTCAGTTGAAAGGTAGAGTTATAGGAAAGAAGGGGTCTTTTAAAAAAATGATAGAAGAAAAAACTGGAACTAAAATAGTGATCGAAGGAAAGACAATTTCGATCATCGGAAAATGGGATGGTGTTAACTTAGCTAGAAGATCGATTGAAATGTTGTTAGAAGGAAGATCACACAGTACTGTTCAAAGATTTTTAGAAAGAGAGTTGTTGAAGTAAAAAAATTTAAACACAAAAGAAATAAAATTTATTCTGATTATTATGACGGAAGTAAAAGAAGAAAAAACGCTCGCGGAAGAAATGGGAGAAAAGATTAAAGAAATTAGTATAGCTGAGTTTTTTGAAAAGAACAAACATCTCCTTGGATACGAAAATCCAACTAAAAGTTTGTTGACTGTCGTGAAAGAATTTTTCGATAACAGTTTAGATGCATGTTTAGAAGCGAGAATATTGCCGACGATCAAAGTTTCGATTAAAGAGGTAAAGGAAAATGTGTATAGGATAGTGGTTGAAGATAACGGACCAGGTCTACCTCCGGATAAAATACCTATAGCTTTTGGTAAATTTTTGGTCGGGAGCAAATTCATGAGACTAAGACAAAATATAGGTACACAAGGTATAGGGGCCAAAGGTGCGATTCTTTACGCACAACTCACCACAGGAAAACCTGCTAAAATAACAACCTACTTTAAGGGAAAAAAATACGAAATAGAGTTGAGTATAGATGTTATAAGAAATGAGCCTAAGGTGATTTCAAGAAAAGAAGAACCGATAGAAAAAAATTTACATGGTTTAAAAGTAGAGGTTTTTGTGGAAGGAAGATACATAGAAAAAGGCCAATCCATACCAACTTACTTGAAGTACATTTGGATAACCAATCCATTCACAAAAATAGTATACGACGGACCAAATTCAAGTTTTACATTAGAAAGAGTGGTTAATGAGTTACCAAAAGAACCGAAAGAAATTAAACCACATCCGTACGGTGTAGAGTTGGGAAGATTAAAAAGAATGGTTCACATGACGAAAAGTAGAAATGTTGTAGGATTTTTGACTTCAGAATTCTCTAGAATCGGTAGAGACTCTGCCTTAAGTATATGTAAGATTGCGAAGGTAGATCAAGAGAAAAAACCGAGTGAATTAACTGATGAAGAGATAGAAAGATTGCACAAAGCAATGCAAAGTGTTAAGTTGATGTCTCCTCCTACTGATTGTTTATCAGCCTTAAAAGAAGAATATTTGGCCGAAAGTTTAAAAAAAGAATTCGAACCAGAATTTGTGGTTGCTGTTGTCAGAAAGCCAGCAGTTTACAGAGGATATCCGTTTCAAGTGCAAGTAGGGTTGGCTTACGGCGGAAAAATACAAGAAATTACACAGGAAGCTATTTTGTTGAGGTTCGCCAACCATACCCCTTTACTTTACAATCAATCTGATTGTGCGATAACTCGAGCGGTTGAAGAAGTTGATTGGGGTAATTATAGGTTGCCTAGAAATTCAAAAGGACTACCTCCAGCACCTTTAGTGATTCTGGTAGATTTAATATCAGTTTGGATACCGTATAAAAGTGAAGGTAAACAAGCTATAGCAGAATATCCTGAGATTATAAAAGAAGTCAAACTTGCTTTACAGGAAGCTGGCAGAAAACTTTCTATATATTTGCATAAAAAATTTGTTAGAGAACACTTGGCCATGAGAGCAAACATATTCGAAGCCTATTCTGAAGTATTTTCTGAGTTTGTTTCTGATTTGACTGGAAAACCAAAAGAGTATATAAAAAATAAGTTAATTGAAATAATTAGAAGAGGAGAGTACAAGGATGGAGAAGAAAAGAAGATGAAAGAAGAAGTTATAGAGGTGAAGTAGTATGCAATTCTACATTAAACCAAAACAAAAAAATGAGATACTAAAAACCTTGAGGGGTCTAGGAGAGAGTTTTTTGAAGGAGATTGAAGAAGGTAAAAATCCATCTGTGGAAGTTCCGGTTAGAACTTTAAGAAACATAAAGTTTGATCCGAAAGAAAGAAAAATATTCCTAGGTGGATACGTTTCGAAGAGGTATTTTCTTCATTTAGGAGAAACAAGAAGATTCACTCAGCTAGCAGGCATAGCTAGTCTTTCTAAAAAACTTATCGAAGAAGATAAGCACGTTAGCCTAAGAGAAGCATTTTATATTCTAAAAAGAACTATACCAGGTTTAAAGAAAAACATCGTTGAAGAACAAGAAGAGTCAAATAGAGCAATAGAAGATTTAGAGTTAGTAATAAACGCTTTAAGAGAACAACTTCACATGAATGCAAACAAACTAGGGGCCGTAGCTGGTAATGTTGTTATAAAGGATAGAGGAGATTTGATAGATTGGTCTAAACTTGGTTCAGGTGGATGGTCTGTTCCTAGCAACGTAGAAGACATAGAGTTCGTCGAAGTTAACGCTAAATTTGTTATATATGTGGAAAAATCTGCAGTTTGGGAAAGATTGCACGAAGATAAAGTCTGGAAAAAACTAAATTGTATAATAGTCGCATCGCAAGGTCAAGCTACTCGTGGTATAAGAAGATTGCTTCAGAGAATCAATTACGAATTAGGTTTACCGATTTATGTCCTCACAGATTTCGACCCGTGGGGAATTTATATATATTCTGTTATAAAATTCGGCTCTATAGCTTTGGCTCACATTAGCGACCGACTAGCGATCCCACAAGCCAAGTTTTTAGGTTTAACAGGAGATGATATCAAAAAATATGGGTTGGAAAAACATTTAATAAAGTTCAAGGAAATAGACGAAAAAAGGTTAAAACAAATAAGAGAATACGAGTGGTTTAAACACAATAAAGATTGGCAGAGACAGTTTGATTTGATGGAGAAAATGGAGGCGAAAGCAGAATTAGAGGCACTGGCTGCTAGAGGAATAACTTTTATTAGCGAAAAGTATCTACCAGAAAAAATTAAGAATGGAGAATTTTTAGATTAAAAAGGTCTCTTCTCTCTTCTCTTTTCTTTTAAACTAGAGATGAAACCAACTTTCTTCATCAGATTTTTACAAAAATTATCTATTTCTTCTTCCGCGAACTTAGATCTTAAATCGGCTTCTATCAATATCGACGGCATTCCATATTCTTCGCTAGTTTTTAAAGAAAGTAAAAGGTTTGAAATTTTATCGACCAAATTCTCTCTGTAAGAATAAAAGTCAACTCTAAGCGGTATATCAAACTCAGAGACTTTAATATAGAACGATTGGAATTCTCTGTAGTCTAATTCCGGCAAATCCTCAGAGTAATAAAATAGTGGGGTTCTTTCAAATTTTTCGAGTGTATAATCAAGTATTGTGACGTCTCTACTTTCTTCCAATATCTCCAAGTAGTTGTGGTCTTTACCTAAATTTTCGGAAATGATTTCTGTGAATTTTCTCCCTCTACTATCCTCAACGACACCAACTAGTATGGTGTTTTTTTCTTTAACAACTTTATACAAATTTTTGTAAACTTCAATCAACTCTTCTCTCTGTTTTTGAAGTATGTAGTTTTTGGACACAAACTCGATATAGTGTGGTAATATTGAACCGTTCAAAACTAAAAATTCTGGTTCAAATTTTTCCAAAACCTTCATAGCCATACTTATTTCTTTTTTTTGTCTCAGAATGTTCAAAAATATTTCTAAATCTATTTCAGATAGTTGTTGAGCTATTATTGAATATTCTATCAAAGGATTGTTTGTAACATACTCTACTTTTTTTAGCCTGTCGTTTTCAATAAAATAAACTACGCCTATGACCTTGCTAAAAAATATATCAATTCCACTGAAGCTCTTACAACGCGTACTACTGTCAACACCAGCGACTGTAGTCGTTAAAGGAAATTTAGAAACTTTTTTTATATCTCCACTTTCTACCAAACTTGAAGAGATTATTTTTTGGTTTCTCAAAAAATTTGCTATTGACTTTTTTCTAGCTTCCATATTTTTTATTCTTGCTACCAAAACATCCATCAGGTATTCGTTTTCCATATAAAATATTGTTTTTTATTAACAATTTTTGAAGTTTTTAAATTTTTTTCTAAACTTCAAATCTATTTTATGAAAGGTGTGATGCTTTTTAAAAGTTTAATTGATGACAAAATCCAGTGTTTGGCTTGTAGGAGAAAATGTTTATTGGAAAAAGGGCAAGTAGGTTTTTGTGGTGTTAGGAAAAACGTAAACGGAAGATTAAAATTATTAGTCTATTCTTTACCATCAGCCGTTAACATAGACCCGATAGAAAAAAAACCGTTGTTCCATTTTTATCCAGGAAGTTTAGCCCTATCGATAGGGACAAGTGGATGCAACTTTGCCTGTAAGTTTTGTCAAAATTATGATTTGAGTCAAAGGATCGAAATAGAAGGAGAGAGACTTTCACCGTCTGCTCTAGTAAAAATTGGGATGAAGTACAATGTAAAAGTTTTTAGTTATACTTACAACGAACCAACGATTTTTATAGAGTTTGCCTATGAAATAGGAAGATTGGCGAGGAAGAAAGGAATGAAAAACACTTTTGTGACAAACGGTTACCAGACAGAGGAAGCAATCGAGTTGATGAAAAAATTCATAGATGCTGTCACGGTCGATTTCAAGGCTAATGGTGATCCAAAGTTTTATTTAAAAAACATGGGAGTTCCAAAAGGAGAAGAGATATATCAAAATTTGAAGATGATGAAAGAAGCAGGGTTTTTTATAGAGATTACAGATTTAGTGATCCCAAAATTGGGAGACGATTTAGAAAATTGTAAAAAACTTTGTAGATGGATTTTGGAAAATTTGGGGGAAAATGTTCCGATACATTTTTTAAGATTTTTCCCACACTATCTTTTTACTGACTTAGATCCAACTCCGATTGAAACTTTAGAAAAACATGCTAAAATAGCTAAGGAGGAAGGTTTAAAATTCGTGTATATAGGAAATGTCCCCGGACATGAGCTAGAAAACACCTATTGTCCATACTGTGGAGAGGTTGTGATAAAAAGATTTGGTATAAATGTTTTGAGAATAGATTTGGATGGGAGAAGTTGTAAGTATTGTGGGAAAGATTTACCAATAGTAATCTAGTTTTTATTTTGCCGCTATGTGTTTACTTCCTCTAGAAGCTCCTATTCCAGGGGCAGAATGTTCGACTTTTTTAACCGTTATGGCGAATTCTCCTAATCTTCTCCCGACCATCTCCGGTGATATCGTTATAACTTTCCACTTTTCAGAATTATCGCCTGCTTTACTCCCGCCTCTATAAACTGCAATCTTCGCTCCAATCATTTGTGGTAAGATAATCATATCTCTCAAATGTGTTTTGTGTATTTTTTCCGGGTTTTTGAGTATTTTTTTTAGAAGTTTTTTATGATTTTCTTTCAATCCTCTCTTTAATGTTCTTCTCACTCTAGCGGGCGCCAACTTAATAAAATCTTCGATAGATATTTTCTTTAATTCTTCCAACGTAAGACCTTTCCATCTAAATTCTTTTGCCATTTTATCTACTTACATGTTTTTATTTTTAAGCTTTTTGCTATGTTAAAAATTTAAAAGCAAACTGAAATATAATAAAAAAATGAGCAAGGAAAAAAACATAGAGCCGGAAGGGGTTTGTCCTTACTGTGGTAAAAAAGTTTATTATGGATTTAACAAACATGTCTTGATTTGCAAGTTAGAACCAAAACTCACTCGCTAACTCTGGGGGCGAGAACCATAGATATTCTTGCTTTGTTCTCACTCTTGAAGTCCATTCTCATCGGATAATCCTGCGAAAACATTATTGAAACTTCGTCTGAAATTTTAGCAGCTTTAAGTATTTTCTGTAGATAGTCTATAGGATATTTCGCTTTTGATTCTTCTTTTACATCCAACTCGACTAACCCATCTTCACCCTCACTTAATTCCAACTCCGACTTACTTATATCACCTTCAGCATTGATTTGAAAGCTACTCTTTTTTGCATGAAAAGTTACAGCATCTGTTATTATTTCCGCATCTTCTATGGCGTCTTTCAAAAGCTCCGGTTTTATTGTAACTTTTGCTTTAAACTCCAACTGATGTATGGGTGGAATCTCTTCTTTGGCTATTTCTAGAAGTGGCACATAAAACTTCCTTTTGGTACCATCAAATATAGTGACAATTAATCTGTTTTGGTATAACTCGATACTTAACTTTTCAGAACCGCTAGCTCTTTTTAAAACAGAAAGAAAGTTAGTCATGTTTACTCCAATTTCTTTTTCTTCTCCTACTTCGTACTCATCGAAAACATCTTTTGAAATGAAAATATCTATTACGGCTATCATCGCTCTGTCGGCTGCCGTGAGGCTTATACCATCTTTTCCAAGCTTGAATATTCCTTCGTCAATTATCTCAGCAGCAGTTTGAACAGCAGTTATTATTATTTCTGGTTCTTTCGTTGATGCTTTAAAATAAACTTCCATAAATATTCATAAAAATTTTAAATATAAATCTTCAACCTTGTTATACAGCTCTAAGTCTAAACCTTCTAGATTTTGTATGAAATCACAAAACAATTCATTATCAATTTTTGTGCAAAAAACTCTAACAGTTTTGATGTTTTTTAGATCACTTAAGTTGTGATTTATTTTTATTTTTCCAGTGTCGTCTTCCACAACAATGTAATTATCACCGTGTTCCACTATTTTACCTGTTATGAATATTCTAAAATCGTCTTTATCGATGGCAACGATCTTTTTTCCTTTGTAATGATTTTCTACCATTTTTTATTTTTCTAGTCGATTTTTAAAGGCTTAAATACTTAGGTTAGTATGTGGGTATACATTTTTAAACGTTCAGCGATTATAAATAATTAGGTGATATTATATGGCACAACAAGCTTATGTTGCTCAAATAGGAGGTCAACCTGTGTTGATACTACCAGAAGGTACTTTGAGATCCACAGGTAAGGATGCTCAAAGAAACAACATAGCTGCAGCAAAAGCGGTAGCAGATATAGTCAGAACTACTTTAGGACCAAAAGGAATGGACAAGATGTTGGTAGATTCTATAGGAGACATAACAATAACTAACGACGGAGTGACGATTTTGGAAGAAATGGAAGTAGAACACCCAGCAGCTAAAATGATGGTCGAAGTTGCAAAAACTCAGAATGAAGAAGTTGGTGATGGAACAACATCAGCGGTAATAATAGCAGGAGAACTTTTGAAAAGAGCAGAAGAGCTTTTAGACCAAGATATTCATCCAACCGTCATAATAAAGGGTTATCAGTTAGCTAAAGAAGAAGCTTTAAGGGTATTAGAGGAAATAGCAACACCGATCAACTTAAAAGAAGAAGACAATCTGAAAAAGATCGTGATTACGGCAATGTCTGGAAAGACCGGTAAAGAAGCAGCACCAAAGATAGCTGAGATAATTGTATCAGCAGTAAAAACAGTAGTTGAAGAAAGAGATGGAAAGTTATACGTAAATAAAGACAATATAAAAAGAGTAAAAAAACATGGGGCTTCTGTTTTAGATACGGAATTAGTAAACGGAGTGGTAGTCGACAAAGAATTTGTCCATCCGCAAATGCCAAAAGTTGTTAAAAATGCAAAAATTGCCTTGTTGGACTGTCCATTGGAGATAGAGAAAACAGAAACCGACGCCCAAATAAGGATAACATCTCCTGAACAACTACAAGCATTTTTACAGCAAGAGCAGAGAATGATTAAGGAAATGGTAGAAAAAATAGCGAAAACGGGAGCAAACGTCGTTATAACGGAAAAAGGAATCGATGACCTAGCTCAACACTATCTAGCAAAGAGAGGAATAGTAGCTTGTAGGAGAGTTAAAAGGTCAGATTTAGAAGCATTGGCAAAAGCCACAGGAGCAAGAATAGTCAGTAACCTAGATGATTTAAGTGAAAAAGATTTAGGTTTCGCAGAGGTAGTTGAAGAAAAGAAAATAGCAGGAGAAGCTATGACTTTTGTTAAAGGGTGTAAAAATCCAAAGGCCGTCACTATCTTAGTCAGAGGAAGCACAGAACATGTCGTCGATGAGATAGATAGAAACGTAGAAGATGGAATAGGTGCTCTCGTTTCTGCGATAGAAAGCGGTAAAGTCGTTCCAGGTGGAGGAGCAATAGAAGCAGAACTAGCAAAAAGAATAAGAGAATTTGCAGAAAAATTCTCAGGAAGAGAACAATTGGCAATACAGGAGTTTGCGAATGCACTTGAAATAATACCAAGAACATTAGCAGAAAATGCAGGTTTGGATCCGATAGACATTCTAGTGGAACTCAGAGCGGCACATGAGCACGGAAAAGTAAACCATGGTATAGATGTTTTTGAGGGTAAGATAAAAGATGTTGTAGAAATGGGAGTAATAGAGCCATTAAAGGTAAAGACACAAGCTATAAAATCTGCGGCAGAAGCGGCAGAAATGATTTTAAGAATAGATGATGTAATAGCAGCAGGAAAGTTGGGTAAAGAGAAGGAAAGTAAGAAAACAGAAACTCCTTCTGAAAACGAGTATTAAACTTTACCCTAGCTAACTTCCCTCTTTTTTTAACATTTTTATTTTAACATTTTATAATATCCTAATGGAAGAAAGTAAAAAAGAAGAGTTTGAACTAATTCCTGTAACCCCTTTGAGAAAGTTAGAGAAGAAGATAGAGGAATTAGAGAAAAGAACAGGATATAACAACACTGAAATTTACAGGGAATTGGTTAGTATAATAAGAATGAATCAAGAGATTGTTGACGCTTTGATAAAAGCGAACGATTCTTTAAGGATAGAGCTCTCTAAACTTCCTTTAAAAATAGAAGAATTGACTAAGAAAATCGAAGAATTGATCGAGCTAATAAAAGCAGCCGGTGAGGAAGAAGAGGAAACAAAAACTACAATCGAGATAAAACCGCTTGTGGAGAAAATAGAAAAATTGGCAGAGATTAACAACAAAATACTAGAAACGAATGAGAGTTTATTAAGTTTAATGGAGCAAGTTTCCAAAAAACTAACTAAACCTAGCGTACCTACACCACCAGTTCCGTTAAGACCACCCATTTCACAACAAAAGATAGGGTAAGCAAGCATGAAAGGTGTTTCCGAAGTAATATCGATAGTACTAATAGTGATAATATCTATTGGGTTGATCGCGACGGCTTTGATGTATGGCTACCCATTAATTCAAAAAACTCAAGATAGAGCACAACTGGAGAAAGTCGCATCGGTTTTTTCACCTGAACTAACAAACTCTTTAGTAAAAAAACTAGAATATATTTCTAATTTCGGTGGAAGTGATAGTATAAACATCGGTGTTGATGGGGTTTGGGAGGTAAGAAGTTATACAGAAAACTCACCATACAACAACTCCATATCCTTTTCTTTCTTTTCTAAGGTTACAAATATAAGATCGAATCAATACATATCATTGACACCAGGTGAAAAATGTCCACCAGAGGTAGGGTTAGCCGGAGCAAAATCACCATTCGTCGTATGCATTTCAGGTTCTCAAGTCGCTGACGGTTTTAACATAACCTACACACTCTTTGCTAGAAATCTAGACTCAGAACATCAAGCCTTTTACACCAGAATTTTAACTTCTGCTCCTATAGAAAGGAGCACTTTAAAAAATATAAGAATTTCGAGAGAGAATGTTGATACCTATCAAGAAGGTGGGAAAAGGATAACAGTTATAACACTAAGAATAGTAGTATAGATATGGATGCTATGAAATCTCAGGTCCAAGTAGTCCAGTTTGTACTTTTTTTTATAATAGGCTTGTCTGTTTTTTCTTCGGTTTATTCTTTTCTAGTTTCGCATACCAACTTCGTACAGGACTACATGTCCACAAATTATAGAGAACTGGTCTCAGAGTTTTTATCCACGGCTACAGTCGAAGTTGTAACCTCTTGTAAAAAATGTAATGTAACCTCTTTTAAGCTTTCTATACCAGCAAAAATAGTTGAAAGCAATTATGAGATTAACTTGAAAAACATGTATATAATGGATCTTTTTTATGAGAAGAGAACGAATATAAATTTACATAACTTAAACTACACCTATCTTTTGGAGGATAAAAACATAACAGTCCCTTCTTACCCCATAACATTTTACTTTAATAAAACCGAAAATAGAATTAGAATATTGGGGTGATTATGCGGGCTAGAAAAATTTTTAAAAAACTTGTTATAGGTGGGAAAAAGATTTACTCTAAAGAGTTAGATCTTTCAAAACTTCTTTTAGAGGGAGGAGATAGCTTAAGAAAAATTTACAGTGGCACTGAGGAAACAAAACCAATAGGATACCCAATCATAATCAAACAGGAAATCATTCGAGAAAAACCTACTGAAAAAACACCAGAGATCAAAAAGGAAGAAAAAAAAGAAGAGGAGAAGGAAGAAAAGAAAGATAGGATCGAGGTTAAAGTAGAGGGTATAAAAATTCCAAGATCGTTAAAAATAGTGCCAGCGAGTTTGGAGGACGAAAAAGTAGAAAGGTTTAGATTGAGTTATCCTTTGGTTCCGAAAAATCCCAAGCCAGGAGAAAGAGTTTTCTCGCAAGTTAATATATATTTTGACGAGACCAAAGGGAAGTATATTTATTTTGTTATAGAGCCAAAGTTGGACGATAGACTAAAGAATATGAAAAAACGGATAGAGGAACTGTTGGAACAAAGATTAGATGTTGATCTGTCTAAACTGAACTTGTTGAGAGCGAAGGAATACCTAAAAAACCAATTAGATGAGATAATCAGATATTTTAAATTTAGATTGACTGAAGACGAGTATGAGAATTTGAGGTACTATCTGGAAAGAGATTTTCTTGGTTTTGGAAAAATAGATCCTTTGATGCAGGACCAAAATATAGAAGATATAAGTTGTGATGGTGTTGGCCTGCCAATTTTTGTTTTCCACAGAGATCCTAGGTTAGGCAGTATAGAAACAAATATCGTTTTTGAAAGTTCTGAAGAATTGGATTCTTTTATAGTAAGATTAGCTCAACTTGCGGGGAAATCAGTTTCTATTGCTGAGCCACTTGTCAACGGAACTCTACCCGATGGAACTAGACTACAAGCAACGCTTGCTACTGATATAGCTAGAAGAGGAAGCAATTTTACTCTTAGAAAATTCATGAAAGAACCTTTGACGCCTGTCCATGTGATGAAATATGGTACGGCCGATGAAAGAGTCTTAGCATATCTCTGGATGGCTGTGGATTTTGGAAGAAGTATACTTGTTTCTGGAGGGACCGCAAGTGGAAAAACAACTATATTAAACGTCCTTTCTTTGTTTATAAGACCGGAAAAGAAAATCGTGTCAATAGAAGATACAGCCGAAATAATTTTACCACACACACACTGGGTGCCGATGGTAGCTAGGGTCCCGATTTCTACCGGAAAAGTAGGTGAGGTTGATTTGTTTCATTTATTGATAGAAAGCCTTAGACAAAGACCAGACTACATAATAGTGGGAGAAGTGAGAGGACAAGAAGCCTACGTCCTATTTCAGCAAATGGCTACAGGACATCCAAGTTTTGCCACTATTCACGCTGAAAACATAGATAAACTGATAGATAGATTAACAACACCACCTATATCTTTACCAGAAGGTCTAATAGGAAGTCTGGATATCGTCGTGTTTATGCAGAGAATGAGGTATAAAGAGAAATTTGTGAGGAGAATTACTGAGATCGTGGAGATAGTTGGTTTTCCAAAAGGCTATGACAAACCGGTTTATAACAAGGTCTTTACTTGGAACGCTTACAAGGATGTTTTTGAAATAGGCGAAATGAGTGTTGTCCTTAAAAAGATTTCACAACTTACTGGTATAAGTGAAAAAGAGATCATGGATGAGTTTCAAAGAAGGGTTGCAATTCTGAAATGGATGAAAGACCACGATATAGTTAATTTCAAAGACGTTTATACGATAATAAACGCTTACTACACTATGCCAAACAGAGTATTGGCTATGATAAGTGAATGAAATGTTTGATAGGTATGCTTTTAAGTTGTTTGGCGAAGTAGCAAAAAATTTGGAAAGGTACTTTCCCGATCTTGTCGACGATTTAAAAAGGAGTAACATTAAAAAAACACCCCAGGAGTATATATCAAGTTCTATTTTTACCGCGCTTTTATCCTTCATTGTGGTCTTACCTTTTTTAGCCTTTTCTTTCTCTATAGCAAGTAAATCTTTTCTGTTTTCGTACATGGCTTCTATTTTGATTAGTATAGGAATACCGATTGTAGTTTTTCTTATTCATTTGAAGTATCCAAAGACGATTGTTAAACAAAGAGAAAAAAACATAGACAAAGTTTTACCATTCTCTACACTGTATTTAACTTCTATATTAAGTTCTGGCCTACCTTTACATCGAGCTATTAAAGTTTATACTGAGTTTAGCGATGATAATGAGGTTAGAAGAGAGTTTAAGAAAATGGTTGAAGATGTAGAGTTTTACGGTTTGGATATAATCAGTTCTCTGGAAAGAGCAGTCAATAGATCACCTTCCAGAAAGTTCAGAGAGTTTTTATATGGTATACTAGCTACTTTAAGGAGCGGTGGGAGTTTGTATAACTTTTTGAAAGACAGGACGGTAGAGTATATGATAGATTATAAAAGAACTATTTCTGAGTTTTCAAGAAGTATGACCATTTACGTTCAAATATACCTAACATCAATAGTTTTGGGTACTATATTTTTCACCATATTAACTTCTCTCATATCAGTGTTGGGAGGAGGAACACAAGGTATTTTAGGTATGCAGTTTTTTATGATTTTCATATTTTTACCAGCGGTTTCCATTTTGTTCCTATTTTTGGTCAAAAAAGCTGCGCCTACCTGGGAGTGATTTTTTAATAGAATTTAAATATACTAATGGAAAAATTTTTAGAACTAAGCACAGAGATCAAAATTAAAATATTTTCGATACTTATAGGCTGTTTTTTAGTTTCGATTGGTTATATCTCAAACGATGTAGGTGTTTTAGGAAATTCTATTTTGTTATCCGTTATCTTTATTTTTGGAGTTTTTTCTATTTTTGAGTACAAAAAGTATAGAGAATTTAAAGAAATGGAAGAAAAGTTTCCAATTTTTTTACGCGATCTAACTGAGGCTTTGAATAGTGGCATGAGTTTGCCGAAAGCTATATCAACTGTAACAAAATATGATTACGGAACCTTGAGTAAAGAGATAAAATGGATGGCTAATCAAATAAGTTGGCACATACCAATTAATAGGGTACTTGATAGATTTTCTAGTAGAATGAAAAAGAGCAAAAAAATTTCTACGGCTGTAAAAATTTTAAAGGAAGCTTATAACTCAGGAGGAAACACTGTAGCGGTTTTGACATCATTGTCCGAATCTTTTGAGACTCTAGAACAATTGGAAAAAGATAGAAGATCGATGCTGAACCAGTATGTAGTCATGATTTATGCCATTTCGATAATTTTCCTGGTCGTAGTTATAATGATTCAAAGACTTTTGATACCAATACTTTCCAATCCGCAGCTAACTTCTATTGCTTTAAGTAATCCCTGTGCAAATTGTGTTGGAATTTCATGCCAAATTTGTGATCTTTACAGGTATGTTGCATTTTCATTGTTCGGGGCCAAAGAGGATAATTTTTACTATATTTCTTTGTTTTTCTTCCTCTCACTAATTCAAGCGATTTTCGCTGGTATTGTTGCCGGTGAAATAGCTGAAGGTTCTCCCAGAGCTGGTGTTAAACACAGTATAATTTTAGCTTCTATAATCGTAGGCGCTTTCCTAATGATTTATAAAATAGGTATAATAGGTGTGTGAGATGAAAACACAAAGTGGTTATGAATTTTATGTTGCACTTATGATATTCATAACTTCTGTTGTTTTTTTGTTTTACGAAATCGTTGTATACTATCCTGCTTTTTCTGTAGAACTAAAGAAAGAAGTTTTATATTCACAGGCTTATAAAATTTCCCAGCTATTGATAAACGATCCTGGAGAGCCAAGAAATTGGTACTTGGATATATCCAATGCTAAAAGGATAGGTTTACAGAATGAATCTTTTCAAACTTTAAATGTACTCTCTCAAGTTAAAGCTATAGCTTTGAATTCTACATGTAACCAAAATTACGATACGTTTAAAAAACTTCTAGGAGTTAACTATAACATCAGTATTGTCTTTAAACTTACGAACAACTCTTATGTTATAAATTGTACTCGAGTTATGTATGGGGAAAATGTTGCGAAAATAAGTAGAATAGCAGCAATGGATGATGGAAAAAGTTATGGGGAGTTGATAATATGGGTATATTAGGACAAATGTCCATACTTGAAGTAATTGGGGCGATTGTTATTATCTTTACTTCGTTCTACCTTATATTTAAACCTCCTCAAATTACATCAGGAAAAGAAACGGCTAATCTTTTTGTAATTTCTAGAGATTTTTTACAAACTTTAGACAACATAAACCACACATATTTTTTGTTTACTAACATGACATATTCCGACGAGTTTTCTGGTTATGTTTTAAGAAATTTAGGTTATGCGGTTTTTTTCTCTACAAAAAATCTAATCAAACCTAACATTATCGTTGCTGCAAATTGTAGCACCAACCAAATCAGAAAATTGTATAGCTGGTTCGGAGAATTGAAGTTCAATAGAAGAGAGGTTTCTATTTACTTTATACCCTCAAATTTATCAAAAATACCAGATTACTCGAATTTACTGATAATCTGTGACTATAAAAATCTAACGGATTATAGGGATAGTTTACTTACGTACCTCTCAAAAGGTAAAGGAATATTGGGATTTTTTGACTTTCCTTCTGAAGTAGATAAAACTTCTATAGAGATTTTCGGTTTAGAGCCAACACAAGAAGTTGTAGTGACAGAAGAAGTTATGGTACACAGCCCCGTGAGTGTTTATGATCATGTTTATATACCATATAAATATTTCTACAATCTACCATTGATGATTAAAGCGAACGAAACCAACCCGACAACAGGGAATTATTTAGGGTATTTTACATTCAGGAATTATGTGGTTATGTTTGAAATTAATTCTACTTCTAGAGAAGTTAAATTTTACACGACACCTGAGACGAGAGTTAGAGAAAGAGAAAATTTTAGATTGTTTGGTTACAACTTCACGCTTTCTTATGTCACTAACTATTCTATTTCCGTTTCCTTTAAGAAAACATACAACTTTACTGATTTTACTGGACCTAATCGAGTAAAAACGGTGGACGAGGATCAAAACAAGATTTTCCTGTATTCTGGAATTTATAACGATGGGAAAAAAGTTCCAGTTTCAACCATCAACACTACTAGAGTCGCATGGATAGCGAATTTTGATAGATACGATACCGCTACCCACGATCAGAAACTTGCTTTATTGTCTTTGATACTAACGGTTTCAGAAAAAGTAAATTATTACGGCACTTTTACTAGAAGAACGATATTAGTGCCTTTTGTTGACGTGGAGAATTACGATGTTTTAGAAATTTATTTTGCGAGCTTCGGTCTAGGACTCCCGTACTGAAATATTTAAAAGGTGTGAAAACAATACAGAGAGTATGGAGATTGTGAAAATAAAAGGGAACTCGGATACTGCTCTTTTAGAACTAAGAGGAGAAACATTTACCTTAGCATCATTGTTGGAAGAGGAACTTTGGGAAAATAAGAACGTATCGGAGGCAGCTAGTTTTAGGGAACACCCATATCTCAGTGAGGTGAAACTTTGGGTAAAGGTAAAGAAAGGAGAAGTAGCGGATGCTTTAACCCAAGCTGTTGACGGTTTGTTGAAGAAAGTCGAAGAGTTAAAGAAGGTTATTAAAAAAAGCTTATGAGATTATTTAATTTCAACTATATCTGCGATTCTAAGTTTATCTTCTTGGCTTTTCTTTTCTAATTTTTTTGACTCAATTTTCTCCTCTAGTTTGATTTTAAAGAATTTTTCCATCTTCTTTAAAGTTTTTTTATCTGGTAGAATTTCGCCGCTTTCTATTTTTGCTAAAAAACTCTCTTTTATACCAAGTTTTCTTGCCGCTTCTTCTAAACTTAATCCGAATTTTTCTCTACTGTTTCTTATTAGTTCGTTAAAGTCTTCTACTAATTCTATATCTTCTTCGATAGGATCTATTTCTCTCTTTTCAAACTTCGAGTTAATTTCCTTTTCATACCCACTTCTAAAAGTCTCAACAATCCTTCCATGAGCTTTTGCGCAATTTTCGCACGTTTCAATAATATTACCGTCTATTTCAACTTTATAGACTATTTTTAATTCTTTACCACATATCATGCATTCCATCATCACCACTTTTTCATCAATCTTTCCAACATTTTCTTACCAGTATGAGTGCCGCTACAAACACTAAGCTCTTCCCCATAAACAGAAAAAGAATAAACCTTATCAAAGAAATTCCTGAGTTTATCCCTTACATAAGAATTCCAACCCTCTTCTGAAAAACTCCCATGCCACATGACAAACAAGTTTGTGTTTATCGTTGAGAAGTCGAAACGTTCTACGATTTTTTCTATCAAATACCTAGGTGGGTCTAGAACGACTAGATCGAAAAATTCAGTAGTTTTAAATCTGAAAATATCGCCCTCTATGAATTCGATGAATTTTTGAAGTGGTTTAAGATTTTCTTTAACCGCTTTTAAGTTTTTGTCCAAGACGAAAATTTTCTTTACACCGTTTTCAATGGCAATTTTCGTCAATGCTCCAGTACCACAACACAGGTCGAGCATGTTTTCTATTTTCAAAATTTTTGTTATTTTATCAACTAAAATAGTAGTTCCTACAGCAGGTCCTGTGATGTTGTTCTCTTCTACGATTAGGTACTTTAAACCTAGCTCTTTAGCGATCAACAAACTAGGTGTGTATTTAGAGAATCTTCCACTTTTTATAACGTCCCTAAAACTTACGATTTCCGCCCGTTTCATACAACCACACAATCGCTGGGGGCGGGATTTGAACCCGCAAGGGCGTAAGCCCACAGGCTTAGCAGACCTGCGCCTTAACCAGGTTCGGCCACCCCAGCATAGATAGAAATTGTTTTCTTAAACTTTTATATTAGGAATTTAAAATAAAAAATCGGAGGGATTGAGATGGTGAGTATAAAAGAAGTAACAGAGATGTTTGGTAAAGATGTTTTCACAAACAAGGGATATTATCTAGGAGAGTTAAAAGACATAGATATTGACATTTCTACTTTCAGAATACGAGCACTAGTTATAGAAACTTCACCAAACACAGAAATGGGTAGACTTTTGGGTGGTAAAAGAGTGATAGTTCCATATTCAGTTGTTCAAGCAGTTGGAGATGTTGTAATCACAAAACATATAGTAGCATCAACACCACAAGAGGGAGAAGTCTCTAAAGAAGAAGTTCAAAAGGCCTAAACACCTTCTTTTATATCAGTTCTTTTCCAACTTCTTTTAACTCTCTTATTACCGTGCCATCTTCTTCGATGATTTCCCCACTTCTATATACGTACCTCATAACTTCAAGGAGAAAATTTTTATTTAAAAAAATTTCTTTACAAAGAAATATTTTTATCAAAAAATCTAATACCAAATAATTCTTCTCGTATATTTTTTCGAATATATCTTTTTTAACCATCTAGCATACAAAAACCCGGCGATTAATCCAGCTAAATGTGCAGAATGTGCAATGCTACTAGGGAAGAGCATTCCTATCAACGAACCGATTGCCCACAGAAAAGCTGCAACTACCAAAGGCATTGGTATAAAGAAAAAATAAATAATTTCATATGGTCTCAGAGCAGTTAGCGCACCTATTATCCCGAAGATTGCTCCAGATGCACCTACTGCTGGAATTTTTGGGTCGTGAGTCGTAAAGAAAAAAAGAATGTTACCAGCTAGACCTGAAATTAAGAAAATTTTGATGTAGTTTTTTACTCCAACTATGTTTTCTAAGTATGTGCCGAAGAAAAACAAGGCAAACATATTATAAAATAGATGAATGTAGTCTGCATGTAGAAATATTGAAGTTATAAACATCCAAGGTTTTGCTAAAGCTTGTGAGGGTATGAAGGATAAGCTTTCAAAAAAACCAGGTATATTCTGTAAAAAGAAAATGAAAACCATCATCAAAATTAAATACAAAGTGATTTTCATGGTTTTTCAACTCTTCTTCTGAGTGTCATCGATTTATTTCTTTCTTCAACTATTTTCCTCTCCAACATCTCTTTCAAATTCCTTATCAAAAATATTTTATCATATTCGACAGCGGATACCATTAAATTTATGTTTTTACCAACAACTTTCATCTTACCTTCAAATTTTTTTCTTACACCTATTTGTTCTATCATTAAAACTACCTTCTCAATTCCCATTCTTTTCCATTTTTCTAACGATCTACCTAAAACACTTTCGACTTCTTCCTTTTTTGCTCCTATACAAACTAATTCCGTAAGCTCTACTGTTCTCCAAACCGATAAAATATCTCTAGGTTTAACTATTCCTATTGGCCTTTCGTTTTCTACAACAACTATTTCTTCGTACTTTCTGAAAAGATCTTTAATCTCACTTATCGGAGTTTCTTTTTCACAAGTTTTAGGCTGGAAAATGAAATTTTTGACTGGATTATCAAAAAAATCGATTTTTTCTTTCGCGGATTTAAATGACTGTATTCTACTTCTTTCCTTGGCTATCAGTTCTGCAAATGAAAATATGTTAATGCAACCGACAAGTTTTTCTTCCCAATTTATTATCGGGAGGGAAGATATGTTGTTTTTCTCCATAATTCTAATGGCCTTTCTCAAGCTAGAATTTTCTTCTAAAACTATCGGTTTGTTCATGACATCCTTTACTCTAATGGATTTTTCTTCGAAATATTTTTCTAGTATATCTACTTCGCTTAAAATACCTACTATTTTTTCATTTTCAACTACAGGAAGCGCTCTTACCCCACTTTCTATTAAAATTTTTATAGCCTTCTCCACGTCTTGGTTTTTTTCAAGGTAAGGGACAGACCTTACAATGTTTTTTACTCCAGTTTTTGTTAAGTCCGACTTCACCTTTATTATATCCTTTAAAAATATCATACCCTCGATTTTTTCGTTCACTACAGGAAGTTGGTGGTAACGATTTTTTACCATTCTTTCTACTGCCTGCGATATCGTTTCATCTTCTTTTATACATAAAACTTTTGGGTTCATCACTTCCTGCACTTTCATTAATTAATGATTGTACTTGATAATTAAAAATGAATTTCTACCACGTCCCCATCTTTTAACTCATATTCCAAGCCAACTCTCCTACCAGAAAATATGGAGTTATCGTAAACTCTTGCAAACTTAAAACTCTTTAACCAGTTTTCATTGATTTTTTCTATAAGGTCTTTTATTTTCCTACCCCTCTTGAGCACCACGGCCCTTTCTTCTATATTTTTTCCAGGTGGCTTCATAAATACCCTAACGATTTCACTTTCCTCTATTATCTTTTTTAAAATCTCTTTGTTTTCTTCTAAAGGGTTGATTAAGATTTTTCTTTTCTTCTCAAGCCTATTTTCTTTCAAAATTTTTTCTATTTCTTTTAACTCGTCTTCGTTTTTTACTAAAATCATTAAAATATCCGAATTGTGTGCTATGCTTAAGTGTTCTTTTAAAAAAAATGAAGGAATTTCCACGAACTGTATGTAAACACCCTCATAGAAACAAATTCCAGTCTGCGGCTCTTTTGTGGTGAATGGTTTATCACTGATCTCTACGTCAGCATTAGTCAATTTTTTCAGTAAAGTACTTTTCCCAGATTTCGTCATACCCAAAATAGAAACAAGTATGTCTCCGTTTTTCTCTATGTTGATAACTTTACTACCACATTTTCTACTCTTTCTTTCCATTTCGCTTTCAAGTTTAGACAGTCTTTTTTTCAATTGTGCTATCAGGTTTTCCGTACCTTTATGTTTAGGGGTAAGAGAAATGAGCTGTTTTAACAATTCTATTTTTTTCTCTAACGATTTTTCATTCCTAAAACTCTCTTCTACAATATACCATTCTCTAGGTAAGTTGGTTGGCATAAAAATATTTACAAATCAAAATTTTTTATAGCCTCAAGGAAATTATTAATACTATAGCGGGGTAGAGTAGGAGCTTAAGTTTTCTGCTACGCTTAAGCTCCTCTAAGCCTGGAGTGCTCGCCGGGCTCATAACCCGGAGGTCGGTGGTTCAAATCCACCCCCCGCTAAATTTTTGATAAGATCATTTTCTTTTTTTCATACCCAATGACTTTCAAAAGATTCTTTTTTATTAAAGAATCGATAATTCTCCTAAACGTTCTTTCGCTCACTTTCAACCTATCTTTAATCTCTTCATATGCCACACTTATAACCTTTGGTTGGCTGAACACGTTCAAGACTAAATTTTCTCTTTCATCCAAGACTTTGCTAAAAATTTCATCGATTTTCAGTCCATCTTTTATCACGTTTTTCACATCTTCAATCGTCAGTTTTTCTTTCGCTAGTCTACCTGCTTTTAGTAGAATGTTTAAAGCAACTCTAACGTCACCGCCTCTTTCTACAGCATAATTAGCTACTAAGGCAGAGATTCCATTTTCAAAACTTTTGAAAGCTAATCTCATCCTCTCTTCCACTATGTTTTTCATTTCCAAAAAGGTGTATGGTTTGAATTCTATTTCTTCTACGTTCAAACTGCTTCTGATCCTTTCTTCTAAAAATCTCAACAAGTACTTGTCATTTGATATCAAGATAAGTAATATTTTTTGTCTAGTGTATGAGTTTATCCTCAAAAAATCGTACAACACATCTTGGTCTTTTTTTATTAACATATCGACTTCGTCAAGAGCCAAAACCAAATTTAACTTACTTTTATCTAAATACTCAACCATTTTAAAGAAAAGTTCATCTTTTGCCACACCTCTTCTGGGTGCAAATATTTCAAATGATCTTAAAATTTCGGAGAGGATAGAAAAACTCGTGTTGAACTGCCAGCAGTTTAAATAAATCGACTTTATACCTGAGTAATTTTCGAATTCTTTGAGAACAAATTTGACTACGGCCGTTTTTCCAACCCCAGGCGGACCAAATATAAAGACGTTAGGTGGTCTATAATTTTTCGCCAACAATTCTAAGTGACTTGTCAATAATTTTATTTGATTTTCTCTATGTGGTAAACTAGATGGCAGATATTCTGGGTATAGGACCTCTTCTTGTTTAAATACACTCATATTAAACTTCAAAAACAATAGTAATAAAGATTTACATAACTTCTTTATTATTTTTTCTCTGGTCTTAACGTTGGAAAAGCTATAACTTCTCTTATAGAGTGCGAATTCGTTAAAATCATCACTAGTCTGTCGATCCCTACTCCAAGCCCACCTGTCGGAGGCATACCATACTCTAAAGCTCTAATAAAATCTTCATCATATTCATGAAACTCCAATCCTTCTCTTCTTCTTTTTGATTGTTGTATAAATCTCTCCTTTTGGTCTAACGGATCGTTTAATTCGCTGAATGCGTTCGCAATTTCCATTCCAGCTATGAAGCATTCAAATCTTTCAACAAAATTTGGATCGTCTTTTTTTCTTTTTGCCAGAGGAGAAATTTCAAGGGGGTAGTCCATAACAAAAGTAGGTTGAATTAATTTTGGCTGTACCAATTCTTCAAAGAATAAATTTATTAAATCACCCTTTGTGAGGTTTTCGTTTACTTCCAATCTCCTTTCTTTTGCAATTCTGATTAAATCTTCTCTACTCAAGCTTTCCACGTCTATACCTTCTTCTTTTATACAGTCTCTCATTTTTATTTTTCTCCAAGGTGGTCTAAGGTTTATCTTATGTCCACCATATTCTATTTCTAACTTTCCGATTGAGTTCTCAGCGATGTATGCTATCATTTCTTCAGTCAATTTCATTATATCTTTATAATCAGCATAGGCCCAATAACATTCCATCATAGTGAATTCTGGGTTATGTTTAGTGTCTATTCCTTCGTTTCTGAAATTTCTACCGATTTCGTATACCTTTTCTATACCACCGACAATTAGTCTTTTCAAATAAAGTTCATCTGAAATCCTTAGGTACAAATCCATGTCTAAAGAATTGTGATGTGTTATGAACGGTCTAGCGAAAGCACCACCATATATTGGTTGCAAAATTGGTGTTTCTATTTCTACAAATCCTTTCTTTTCTAAAAACTCCCTCATGCTTTTTACAATTTTTGCTCTGGTTAGAAGAATTTCTCTCGATTTTTCGTTGACGATCAAGTCGACATAACGCATTCTATATCTCAAATCCTCATCCTTCAAACCATACCATTTAGAAGGCAGCGGTCTCAGAGATTTTGCCAGTAATTGAAATTCCTTGACCCAGATCGTTAGCTCACCTTTCTTTGTTTTAAACGGAAAACCTTTCACACCAATTATATCACCTATGTCTACGAGTTCGATAAAAATTTTGTAATTTTCTTTTAACGTTGATTCGTCAAATAGAATTTGAATTTTTTTCCCATCAAAGAGGTCAGCAAAAGCTAGTTTACCGTGTTTTCTTATGTTCAAAATTCTCCCAGCTGTCGATATTTCTACTTCTTCTATTTTTTCGTCAACCTTGATATTTTCATATTTTTTTCTTATAGATTCTATATCGTCCCTTTTTTCAAACTTAGTGATAGAAAAAGGGTCTAACCCCATTTCTTTCAATTTTTGCAACTTTTTCAATCTCTCTTCCATTATCTGACGTAAACTTTCCCCTTCCATTATCTTTTTTTATCCAATAGAAATTAATTTTTATTGAAAACACTCAATTAAATAGATGGAAATAGATCATAGATTGATACCAGAGGTTAATATAGGAATTTTAGGCCACGTTAGTCACGGAAAGACTAGTTTGACACAGGCTTTAACAGGAAAATTGACCTTACAACATTCTGAAGAGTTAAAAAGAGGGATAACGATTAAGTTGGGCTATGCGGATTTACATGTTTATAGATGTAGAAGTTGCGGTAGATATGGGAATTCTAGTAAATGTGTTTTTTGCTTCTCTGATTCTGAATTACAAAGAACTGTAAGTTTTGTTGACGCTCCCGGACATGAAATACTGATGGCTACGGTTTTGACGGGGAGTTCAATTATAGATGGTGCGCTTTTGGTTATAGCCGCAAACGAAGAATGCCCACAACCGCAAACTCTGGAACATTTAAAAGCATTGGAAATAGTCGGAATCAAAAACATAGTTATAGTTCAAACGAAAATCGATTTAGTTACGAGAGAAGAAGCAATGAAAAACTACGAGGAAATTAAAAAATTCATAAGTGGAACAGTAGCCGACGGGGCACCAATAATTCCTGTGTCTTCTACTCAAAAAATAAACATAGACAAAGTGATAGAGGCAATAGAAAAGTTTATACCAACTCCAAAAAGGGAAGAAAAAACCGATCCAAGATTTTTGGTCATAAGAAGTTTCGACGTGAATAAACCTGGTAGTCAAATAGATAAGATTGTAGGCGGTATACTTGGTGGAAGCATAGTCGAGGGAAAACTTAGAATAGGCGACAAAATAGAGATAAAACCCGGTGTGAAGGTTGGAGAGAAGTTTTTTCCATTGAAAACTGAGATCGTTGGTTTAAAGAAGGCGGGGTTCGACATTAGTGAAGCAGGTCCCGGTGGTTTACTCGGAATGTTGACCAAGTTAGACCCTTCTTTAACAAAATCAGACGGGCTTGTGGGGAATGTTGTTGGATTAGAAAATTCGTTACCACCACTTGTTAATGAGATATCTTTTCAATTTTTCTCGATAGAAAGAGCAGTGAAATTTAAAGAGGCAAAAGTTTTTGACACACCTTTTAAAATCGGTGAGAAGATTTTACTTCATTATGAGAATCAAAGAACAATAGGTATAGTTAAAGAGGTTAAAAAAGAAAGACTAGTTTGTTCACTTTCTATACCATTGGTTTTGGGAAAAAAAGAAAAGAGATTAGTTATTTCTAGACATATAGCTGGTAGATGGAGATTAGCTGGTTACGGAATCTTATGACACACAGTGTACTTGTCCAGAGGCTGAAGACCCTGTAGTAGATACAACTATTCTGTAGTATCCTGGTCCACCAACTTTTGTCGTCGAGCAAGAAGATAGGTTACCAGCTGTTATTGATGGTATGGTACAAGTACCAGTTACCATTGTAGCATTATACACAACCACACTGACAGCCCCACTCGTTTGTGTCCCGTCGTTTCTTACAAACACATTGACAGTGTTACCCAGACAGTTTGTAGCTTGATCAACACTTAAAACCACTGCCGTTCTTGTTACAAATATACCGGATATGTATGAATATGCTAACCCAACTATACCAATTGTTATAACTAGCATCAAAAGCATTGCAATTACATCACTCACTCCTTTCATATAGAGTTTTTAATTTTTTGTATTTAAAAGAGTTAATGGCAGTAAAGATATTGTTAGATACAAATTTTCTTCTCGACATGATTAGATTTAAAATAAATTTCGAGGATTTTTATCCAGATGAAAAGATCGAGTTTTTTGTTTCTTCCTCTACGATAAACGAGCTGAAATCTATTTCTAATAAAAAGACTAAAGAAGGTAGGTTGGCCTTGGTCGCGTTGAAGATGATAGAAAACGATGGGATAAAAGTAGTCGATAGCATGAAAGATAGAGTAGATGAAGATTTAATCGAGTTGGCTAAAAATAAAAACTTTATTGTCGCAACTAACGATAAAGATTTAAGGAAAAAATTAAAAATCAACAATATAAAAACTATTTGTTTAAAATATAAAAAAAGAATAGAGGTGGTGGAATGAATCTGATGCATGATATTGAATGCGGAACAGAAGAGGAATTCTATGTGGTAGTAGAAAACGTTAAAGGGAGCTCGAATAAAATAGAGTACGACAAGGAAAAAGGCATTTTTTCTCTCGATAGAGTTTTATATTCTCCTTTGTTTTGGCCTTTCGACTATGGTTTTATCCCAAGAACTTGGCATGAAGACGAAGACCCAGTTGATGTTGTTTTGCTGACAACATATCCAACTTTTCCTGGATGTTTAGTGAAAGCTAGACCGATAGGTGCTATAATAATGGAAGATGAAAAAGGTATAGACGACAAAATAGTAGCAGTTCCTATAAAAGATCCTAGGTTTAAACACGTGAAATCCATAGAAGACCTAGGAGAGCATTTTAAGAAAGAAATTCAAGATTTTTTCGAGAGTTATAAAAGACTTGAGCCTGGAAAGTTTGTGAAATTCAAAGAATGGAAAAGTGTGGAAAAAGCTAGAGAAATAGTAAAAAAAGCAAAGGAAGAGTATAAGAAGAAATTTGGGCGATAGTATGTACAAAATAGTAACTTTGAGAGAAAGAATTAAAGTCCCACCTGAAAAAATGGGTTTGGATGAAGAAGAAGCGATAGAGAAAACTATAAGAGAAAATTACGAGTCGGTTCTAGATTCAAAATCTGGTATGGTCTTACTTTCTCTTGTTTCGATAGAAAACATAGAAGAAGGAAAAATATACCCAGCAGATCCGAATGTTTATTATATGGTGACTTTTAAGATGTTGGCTTTCAAACCAGAATTGAATGAGTTAGTGATAGGTGAAATAGTTGATAATACCGATTTTGGTGCTTTCGTTAGAATAGGCCCAATAGATGGTCTAGTACACATATCACAACTTATGGATGATTATGTGTCGTTTGATAAGAAAAACTCAGTATTTTTAGGTAAGCAGACTAAAAAAACGTTGAAAATTGGTGACAAGGTTTTGGCTAGAGTAATTTCGATTTCTTGGAAAGAACAAAACAAAATTGGACTGACGATGAGACAAACTGGTTTAGGTTCTTTGGCTTGGCTTAAGAAAAGGTGATTATTATTAAAAAAACACAGGCTTGTAGAAGTTGCAAATATTTGACGACTGAAAAAAAATGTCCCAATTGTGGTTCTAGTAATTTAAGTCCGAGTTGGAAGGGTGTTATAGTGGTTTTGGATATAGAAAGTCAGTTAGCAAAAACGTCAAACATAAATAAACCTGGAAAGTACGCGCTCTACGTAGGGTGAGAACATGGAGCACAAAATATTGAAAGAGAAATATAATCCATTTTTTAAGAGGAGAGAGTTGGACATTCTAATCACACATCCTAATTCTCCTACTCCATCTAAGGAAGCTGTAAAAAATCTTCTAAAAGAAAAATACAACGTAGATGATTCTCAGATAGATATAAGGTATGTGATATCTAAGGTCGGCGTTCCTGAAAGTATAGTAAGAGTAAACATCTACGATGAAAAAAGAGAGGTGAATAAAGTTGAAACACAGTCAGACAAAAATAGGCAAGAGTCTAAACAATAAAAGATGCCCAAGATGTTCTAGCATAATGGCCAATCATAGAACTAGATGGTATTGTGGTAAATGTCACTACACAGAATTTCTTTAATTCGTTTATTTTTTTATTCTAAAAATTTAAAATGTTAGTTAAAGAGTGTATGACCACAAAAGTTATAACGGTTTCTCAGAACGACGACATTTCTACTGCAGTGAAATTAATGGTAGAAAATAACATTTCTGGCCTAATAGTCCTAGAAGGAGAAAAAGTCGTTGGTGTGATTAGCGAAACCGACATAATAGAAGCTTTGAAATCGCCATTTCCAGAAATTTTAGTTACTCCAAACGTTTCTATATCTCTACTTCTTTTAATAAAAAAAGGAATAGAATCTTTTGTACATGCGAAGAAAGTGGCTAAATTAAAGGTTAAGGATGTGATGAGTAAGAAACTTTTTTTTGTAAGGCCAGACGACACCATAGAAGATGCTGTGAGAATAATGTGTGAAAAGGACGTTAAGAGATTGCCGGTTATAGATGAAAATAATAAGTTGGTTGGTGTGATATCGAGAAGTGATATTTTAAGGGCGTTGATGAAATAGATTTTTAAATTTAGGTTTTAATGAAATGAATGAAGTTGATAATTTTTGGGCCTCCTGGTTCTGGTAAAGGGACTTATTCTTCTAAACTTAAGGAAAAATTTGGTCTAGAAAAAATTTCCACAGGGGATATCTTTCGGGAAGAGATAAAGAAAGGTAGCGAGTTAGGGAAAAAAGTTGAAAAGTATTTGAGAGAGGGGAAGTTAGTTCCTGACGATATAGTTATAGAAGTCGTTATAGAAAAAATAAAAAATTTGGAAAAATTCATTTTGGACGGGTTTCCTAGAACTGTAGACCAAGCCAAAGCCTTAGATAGTATGGTAAACATAGACGCGATTATAAAAATAAACGCCCATCCAGAAATCTTGGTAGAAAAGATTTCAGCCAGGAGAATATGCTCGAACCCGAAGTGTGACGGAAATTATAATGTGGCAGACATACGCAAAGTAATAGATGGAGTCGAGTATATATTACCACCACTTCTACCTAAAAACGATATGAAGTGTGATAAATGTGGCTCACCGCTTATACAAAGAGACGATGATAAACCATCTGTTATTATGGATAGACTTAAGGTTTATGAGGAACAAACCAAACCGGTGATAGATTATTACTTAAAAAAGAAAAAACCACCTTTTATCGAAATATGGATGAGTAGGCCGCCGGAACAAGTGGTAGAAAAAATAGTTGAAGGTTTAAGAAAATTGAATTTGGTGAAGTGATACTAGAAATATTTTAGCCCTGGGAGGGATTCGAACCCTCAACCCTCCGCTTTCTCGTTTCGTATGGTTATTACAAGGCGGATGCTCTACCCGTTGAGCTACCAGGGCATAAATTTATTATTTTACACTTAATTTTAAAGTTCTGAGTATTATATCCAATTCATGACCAGATGTTTTACTTCCAATCAAAGCTCCATGAGAATTTGCAATGATCCCACTTTTTACAAATGGAGATCCAAAGTTTATACTAGATCTCTCTATCTCTGTCTTTAAAACACTTCTAACCAAATCTATTTCTTCCTCATTGGCATCCCTATGGATCAAAGTTCCTCTATTCGTTGTAAAACAAACGCTACCAACAAGCCTGATGTTTGCTATTTTCGTTTGCACAACCTCAACACATAAACACTCACTTATTTCTTTTAAACTCTTCTTAGAAATAAGGTCACTTACCAAAGCTCCTTTGTCGTTCACACAAATTAAATTACCAACCGCTGTAAACTTTTCCTTTAAAATCAGAACATTAATACCAGTTTCCTTTATCTTTTCTACCTCACCTTTTTCTACTATTTTTGGGAGCACTATTCCGTTGGAATTTCCAGCTGAAAAAAGCCCAACCAACTCAGATTCCGCTATCGAGAGCTTGATAGCAGGGACTTTAAAAATCTCTGAGAAATCTTCTTCAAAAGAAGAGATAAAATACCTATCCGTAGCTAATCCATAAAACCCTACGTTTACATCTCCATAATAGTCTTTGAGTTTTATCATTTTTAGAAGTTTGATTTTTAAGTTTATATCGGCTCTATTTTGTAAAACTCACCGTCTTTAACGATTTTTACCTTAAATTTAACCACAGGATTTTTCATACTCCTTTTCCAAACCATTTCATTTAACTTTGGCGATATTTTTATCTTTTCCGTTTTTAGCTTCCTTTTTAGAATATTTTTTAAAGTAGGCATTACTAGTTTACCCCTTCTCCATCTTGTTTTTTCTACCAAAATTTTCCTCATGTTTATGCTCAAAACTTCTTCCGTCATAGATTTTATTATTTTCTTTAACTTTTTAAACTATTTAAAAAATGAAAATAAATTAGGTTTAGGTGAGTGATCGATGAAAGGAATAAGCACCTTTGTGGCGACAGTTCTCTTAATAGGTTTCACAGTTGCAGTAGGTGCGATAATCTCTGCTTGGTTTTTAACATACACTAGAACGACAACAGCAGGTGTGGGTACGGCGACCGCCTGTGCCACAGGAATGTTAGACGTGACAGTTCCGATGATCAGTGATTCAAGTATAGTGATTTCATCTATAAACAGAGGTAATTTAGCTTTGCAGAATGTGACCTTAAATGTAATTTGTGGTGGAAATATAGGAACAATTTTAATAGGTTCAATAACACCAGGATCAATTAACGTAACAACCATTACATTATCGGGATGTTTGCCAGACTACAGTAACATACAAATTTCAGCCTCAGCAACGTGTGTTGGTGGTGGAATAACTAGTGGTGGCTGCTCTAGATCAGGTTGTAGACCATAAAATTAAAAAAATCAGTGGCTTGACCAAATAGTAGATTTTTGACGAAGAGACTTTTAAAGATTTTTTAAATTATTCGATTTTTTCATCAGTTCTTTTTCATCATCACTTAGATAATCTATTATTTTCCACAACTCTTCTATCTCCTGATCAGATAGATGACTTTCTAATATATCGTTTTCGAAAACGTTCTTTCCTATAACAGCTTCTTCTATACTTATCGCCACCCTCTCCCCTTTTCTAGCTTGGTCTATTCTCCTACCTTCACTCTGAATTTCTTTCACCCTGCCTACTATTTTTCCGTCCTTTTTCTTCAGTAAAATGTTTGGCTTAAGGACCCCAGCGATTACATCCACCCCAAAAATTGCTGGTTTGCTTTGTCTAAAAATCGCGTTAGGTATGACTTTTAAAACCACTGGCCTCGGTAGAGTTTTTAATTTTTCTTCAACATCCTTCTTCTTCTCTTCCTCTACCCACTTTTTATACTCTTCGATTATTCTATATATAACGTTTGAATGGATTAACCTCAACCCAAAATTTTTAGCCTCTTTTATATCTTCTTCACTAACTTTCACATTAAAAGCCAGTATTACTTTTCTATATTTGTCTTGAATCAGTTCACCTTCGATCAGATCCTCTCTAGTAATTTTTCCTATGTCAGCCTTTCTAACACCTATACCTTCGTCTTTCAAAAGTTTTATCATAGCCTCTAAACTGCCGATCGTATCGGCCTTAACTATAACACCATTTGGATCTTTGTCAAATTCAACGTACTTTTCCATTTTCACGTCCATTATAACTTTTTCTAACTCTTTTTCGTTTTTAACCACCCTTATCGGCATACCTGCGATAACATTCTCTACATTCGGTACTACTATTTTAACACCACATGCCGCATAGACCTCGTTTATACTTTCAAATTTTTTTTCTACTCTCATTTCTTGTAAAGGTCTAGGAACGAGCAAAGCCCTAATTCTACCAACGATCGGTTCTTTACCTCCTATAACTATTATATCGTTTTTTGAGATCTTCCCGTCATATAAAATAACGTCCAAAGTTGTCCCTAAACCCTCAACTTCCTTTACCTCTAAGATTATACCTTTTGCGCTTTCAGTTAGTTTCAACCTTTTTCTTAAAAATTTTTGTGCAAGACCGCTTAAAATCGAGATCAACTCGGCTAAACCTTCTTTAGTTATTGAACTAACAGGTACAATCGCAATTTTTTTTGTAAAATCTTCGATTCGATCGAATCTATCGCTGTCAAAACCGTACTCTGATAAAGTAGATACTATCTTGTATATCTTAAGATCCAGCTCTCTCACCATTTTTTCATCTTGATGCTTTATCGATTCTAGAAAAGAAGTTGTTTTTTGTGCTCTCCATCCTGCTACCTTATCTATTTTTGTTGCAGCAACGACAAAAGGAACTTTATATTCTCTAAGTATCTTTAAACTTTCATGTGTTTGTTCTTGAAACCCTTCATTCACATCTACTACTAAAACAGCCAAATCTGCGATCGAACTACCCTTTTCTCTCATACTAATAAACGCGGCATGTCCAGGTGTGTCGATAAAAAGTAGACCAGGTATTTCTATTTTAATCTTCATTTTTTCTAAAAAATCTCTACACAAATTTTGAATAACCCGTGTTGGTATGAAACTGGCACCAACGTGTTGCGTTAACTCTCCAGGTTCAAGTTTGGTAACACAAGTTCCCCTAATAGAGTCTAGTAAGGTTGTTTTACCATGGTCTACATGACCAACAGTTATTACAATTGGACTTCTTATAGCCTCGGTCATAAAATTTAAAAAATTTTCATAATAAAATAATAGTATGTGTAAAGGGTTTATACAAAAAATTAGAAACATTTTTGGTAGAAAGAAGAAAGCAAAAAGAGGAAAAAAATAATTTTCTACATCGCTCTTTTCTTTTTACTCTAAGATTCTCGTACTCTTTGATCTTTTCCTACTCTTTTTACTCGCCCCCGGCGGGATTTGAACCCGCGACCGTCACCTTAGGAGGGTGCCGCTCTATCCAAGCTGAGCTACGGGGGCTAACAGTTTTCATATAAAAATTGTAGTGTTATATGAAAATTTTTTGGCATAGAAACTGTTAAATACTTTTACTTCGCTTTACTATTTATGAGTAGAGAAAATTTGATAAGGTTTTCATCGATGGTGTTAGTGGTATTTTTTTTATTTTTGGTTAGAGAAACATATGCACAACAACAATACGGAAACTTGGTAATTAACATTAAAGACTGTTATACCAATTCACCTTTAGCAAGTGTAAAAATAGAAGTTATATCTAATACAGATCCACCAAAGACTTACACAGGGTTCACGAACTCAGACGGGTATGTTAATTTTTACAACTTACCAATAGGAAAATATTCTATAATAATAACTAAAAGTGGTTATGAAACTAAAAATATAAATAATGTGCAGTTAAGATGCGGCCAGACGGATACAATTTCTGAATGTTTGAATAAAATTAGGATATGTCAACCTGGCATCATAAGAAATAGAATATGTCAAAGCGATAATATAATTTTTTATGAAAAATGTAGTGAAGATGGCGGAGAGTGGAAGGTTTTTACAGAGACTTGTCCTACAGGACAGATTTGTAAAGAAGGTAGATGTGTTTTAGAAAAAGACGGATGGTACGATACATCAACGACAAGATGTAATAATGGGGTTTTAGAAAAAAAACAAGAGTACAGAGACTACACCTGTTTCGGCGCTACTTGCACATATACAGTTACACAGTCAAGATGGATTAGCATCGGTGAGTGTGAAACGCCTTCTCAACCATCACAACAATTACCAACTACACCAACAGAAAAAGACGGATGGTATCTCACAGGAAGGGAAAGATGTAATTTAAATTCTTTTCAATGTGGTTATGGTGTCAGAGAAATTAAAGAAGAGTACAGAGACTATTATCCGATTGTCGATCGACCCACTTCAGCTTCAGATTGTGGATATAAAATTATAAATACGAGATGGAAAAGTGCAGGAGAGTGTTATAAAGGTTGTGAGTATGGATACGAGTGTGTGAGTGGCTTTTGTCGACCTATTGTTTCACCGGTACAAAAAACAAAATGTAAAGCTACGATAAATGTTAGAGACGTTCAAAATAATTCTCCTATAAGTAATGCGAAAATTTGCTACGAAGGTAAATGTTTTGAAACTGGTTTTGACGGTTCAACTAGTTTTTATATCGAAGAAGGAAGTTACATTTTTTCTGTTGATGCAAAAAATTATTATACAAAAACTTTTACGGTAACCTGCTCTAGATTTTTGGAAGAAATAAATAGAGTTGTTTATTTAGAAAGAATAATAAGGAAATTCAATTGCAATTCATTAAATGGATGGTACTATACTACTCTAACTCGTTGTGAAATCGGAAATTTCGAGTGCGGAAGTGGAATAAATTTGAGGAGAGAAGAGTATAGGGATTATGGTAACGCTCTAGTAGAGGACCTAAGTAAGTGTAAGAGTTATAAGGTTGTCGGTGAAAGATGGGTAGAGGATGGTTTTTGTTACAGTGAATGTAGAGCAGGTTATATATGTCAAGAAGGATTTTGTAGAAAAGTTGAAAATCAGGCGAAAACGATAACATACTCATTTTCTCGTGAGATTTATAGAGAACCAGATGTTTTAAAAATCGATTTAGTGACTGTTTTTCTTATTCTGTTGTTTGTATTTCTACTTTTTGTAGCTTATAATTTTAGTAAAAGGTAGAATCTTTAAAGACTATTCTACGAAAACCACATCATCTATTATCCCATCTGAATCTTTATCCACACCTCTGACTATTCTTGCTATTCCATGTTTAAACTTGTTGTTTTTTTCCAACTCATTACAATATTTTATTATCGCTATCGTCGAAGCTCTTGTACCTTTAAATCTTTTCCCACCTAGAACTAAAACCCAAGCTTTCGAGTTAAAAGGGTTTCTCATTTTTACAACTATCCCAACGTCATCGTCTTTATAAATGTTCTTTGTTAGTTTTGAAACGATTTGCCATTCATTTTTTTCATCAAAATAAATCGGGAGTTCGTGATTGATCCTATCCACTAATATATTCGCTTTCGGTCCACCTAACAGTATCAAATTTTTCTCTAAGTCTTCCTCTCTTATTTGAGTATCTAACCTATAATTTAGGGTCGGGTTTTTTAGAAAAGAACCAAGAAAAAGTGCCAAGTCTATAGCGGCATAACCATCTGACGATTGTGCGCCGAATCTACCATGAGGGTCAGGTGAACTAACGACGATTATCGAGTTTAATTCGCCATCTTTAATGAAAGGGTTGAGAATCTCGAGCTCTCTTGTTTTTATATCTAACTCTAAAGGAGGACTATCTGCTATTTTTATACTAACATAGGAGTAAGGTATGTGGTATATTTTTGTCAACGCCCCAGACCTAATTTCTTCTCTTAACTTCTGAATCACTCCAGCAGTTTCCAATTTTCTTAGATGATAGTAGATTTTTTGTTCGTGCTGACCTAACTCCCGTGCTATATCCATCGCGCACGCCGGTTTTTTCGACAGTATTTTTATGATTTCGAAAACAAGATCACTACCGAAGATGTTCATTTTTCTAGGTTCTATTTCTTTCGATTTAAAAACTTTTTGTTTTCCGTCTTCTTCTTTTACGAAATACTCCATGTATTATAAAATATTTTTTAATATTAAAAAAATTTTTTTATAAGTTTTCGAATAAAATTTTTCCTTTCTATTTTTTCTTTTTAGTCGTAACAAATACAAAAATTTAATAATGATTTATAAATCCTACAGGTTCAAATCATTTATGAATTGCCCAAAATGTGATTCATCATTAACGATAGGAATATCAACAACCTTTCCCAGAGTTTACGAGTGTAGGAAATGTAATTTTGTTTTTAGCTTCACAATGAATCCGTTCATGGATGAGTAAAATGTGTGGAATAATGGGATATGTAGGTAATGGAAACGGCATTCATGCTACTTTAGTTGGATTGAAAAGGTTGGAATATAGAGGATATGATTCGGTCGGTGTAGGTTATAAAAAAGGGGGAGATTTGGTCATAAAAAAGTGTGTGGGAAGAGTAGAAGACATATGTCGTAGATTAATCCCATCGGAAGATCATTCTACTATTGTTATTTCACATACACGCTGGGGTACGCACGGAAAAATAACAGACGAAAACGCACACCCACATGCAGATTGTCAAGGAAAGATTGCAATTGTCCACAATGGTATCATAGAAAATTTTCAAGACATTAAAGAGTTTTTGTCTAAAAGAGGGCATCAATTTAAGAGCGAAACGGATAGTGAAGTTATTTCTCATTTAATAGAAGAGTATTTAAAGACAGAAAATTCTTTTGAAGAGGCTTGTAAAAAAGCGTTTTCTATGCTAAAAGGAAGCTTTGCCATACTAGCATTAGCCTCAGGGGAAGACAAAATAGTTGGCATAAGAAAAGATTCCCCTCTAGTCGTAGGTATAAAAGAAAATGAAAGTTTTATCGCAAGCGACATTTATGCTTTGTTACCTTTCACTAAGGAGTTTATTTTTCTCCAAAACTACGATTTTATAACCGTGGGAAAAGGTGTGGTAAAAATAGAAAATTTAAAAGAGGGTAAAGTTGAAAGGCCCGTTGAAGTGATAGATATAAATCTGGAGTATGATGGTAAAGAAAAGTATCATCACTTTATGATTAAAGAAATAATGGAACAAAGTGAGGTGATAGATAGAATTTTGGAGAAAAACAATGGTAAAATAGAAGTTTTCTCAAAAGAAATTTCAAGCGCTAAAAAAGTATTTTTGGTTGGCGCCGGGAGCTCTTATCACGCTTGTCTTTATGGTTCTTATCTTTTGACAAAAGCAGGTATAGATTCAAAACCGATCGTCGCTTCAGAGTTCAAACATTTTGAAAAGTTGATCGATAAAGATAGTTTAGTCATAGCCGTTTCTCAATCCGGTGAAACTGCTGACGTTATAGAAGCGATAAGGATAGCTAAGAAAAGAGGAGCTAAGATTTTTTCTATAGTCAATGTTTATGGTTCTACGGTTATGAGAGAAAGTAATGACTACATTCTCATGAACGTTGGTTTTGAGGTAGGTGTTGCTGCCACTAAAACTTTTACATCTCAGCTGATAATTTTCTTACTTATTTACAAGAGTATAATGGGAGAAGGTTTTGATGGTAGGGAATTGCAGTCAAAAATTTTGGATTTACTTGGAAGAAGTAGAAGAGAGTTTATGGAGAAGGTTGTAGACTATTTGAAAGAAAAAGATCATGTTTTTCTAATAGGTAGGGGTTTAAGTTTTATAAGCGCTGAAGAGGCAGCGTTGAAAATTAAAGAGGTTTCCTATATTCACGCCGAAGCTTTTCCTGGAGGAGAATTAAAACATGGAACCCTCGCTCTAATAGAAAATGGAACACCTTGTATAGTTTTTGTTGATAGGGAGAATAAAGACGAAATTTTGTCAAACGCTCACGAAGTTAAAACAAGAGGAGGATTTATAATAGGTATTTCTCCGGAGAGAGATGAAGTTTTTGATATTTGGATAAAAATTCCAGAAGCGAATGAAGAATTAACGATCATGCAGGTTATACCTATTCAGATATTGGCCTATCTCTTGGCTCTCAAAAAAGGATATAATCCAGACTATCCGAGAAATTTAGCGAAGTCTGTGACTGTAAAATAGAAACTTAATTTATCCAGTTTAGGTCGTTTTCTCTCTATCTCCATAGTCGCTTTTTATGTACAGGTTTCTGTCTAGATAAAAAAAATTTTTGGAAATCGGGTCCTAGGCGACTTCTCGTAGTCTACTCCCAATAAATTCAGCTAATTTACTGTACTCTGGTCTTCTTAAGTCAATTTCTTGATAACCGATGCGCTTCGCATTTTTATCGATTATATCAAATATTTCAGCCTCTCTTAGAATTACGTCATATGGAATTAAGGGTTTAGCTTTTCCTAGAGCTACATCTATTGCGTTTTTAACAAATAATTTATGTCCATCGGATGGTCCAATTTGTAAAACTTCTACGTCTTTATTATCTATTATACGTACAGTAAAGAACGAGGGAGTAGGTCTGCCAAATGTTTGTGTTATGTATCTAACCTCTTCACCATTTTTCCCTATACAATCTATCACTTCTACCCTACACTCTATGTTCCATCCATTGATACCGTAAGCACCTTTAACATCTTCAGGACTTCTTGGTACACCCATTCTAGTGAAAGCTTCAGCTACACTTTTTTTAACCTCTGGTGTGAATACGCTTTCTATCATTTCTAGGTCGTGAGGTTTTATACCAACATGTGAAGAATAGAAAGTCACGACAGTATCCCCGAATTTTAATTTAACTTTAGCGTAAGCATCGCTTAGGTTTTTGGCGGATTCGTCAAACGTAAGTCTACCATCCTTAGTTACAAATACTTCCTTCCTACCTGGAGTTATTATTTTTAGAATATCGAAGTCGGCTTCGAGTATTTTTGGTTTTGGAAGATTGCCATATCGGGTGTTATAAGTTTGTAAGAATTTTGTTATGTCATGCGGAGATTTATCATAGAAAGAACCACCATAATCTATAAGTATTAATCTACCTGTTTGTACAGATTTTTCGTGTACTGCAGAAAGTCTATAATATCTACATTCACTGATGTCGAATCCGTTTTTCGCTATGTCTTCGATCGTAGCGATTTTTACAGGCATGTAAGATTCGACTGCATTAATTATAGGACATATCTCAAGCTCTTTAAATCTTTTTATTATTTCTGAGGTATATTCTAGCGATGTGGTGAAGGGCTTTTCAACGGCATAAACTTTTATATAGTTTTCAGGTAGAGTTTCTAAGTATGCAAGCATATTCTCTACGTGAATATCCTTTCCTTTAAAAACCGTACTTGTGGCGTCAAAAGGAAGAATGTTACCATCGTTGTATTTTTTGATAAACTCCGATGCACGTCCTACATATTCCTTAGCCTCCGGGAATAGATCTTTTAAGTAGTTTTTACCATCTACGGTTTTTTTAAATTGATCTGGGTTTATATCAACAACTCCAAATAGACGAATATCATAACCCTCTTTTTTTAATAATCCAAATTTTTCCACGTTTCTCTTTCCTTGTTGTCCGAAGCCAAGTTGACAGACATTAATTTTCATATTGATCCCTCCTTCTCAGAAGTTCTTCACATGTTTCGTTCCATCAAAATCATTTATGGCTAAAAAGTTTTTAGTCATATTGTTTATATGTAGCGAAAAGTATTTAAGTTTTAGTATTTAGTGAGTTTTTTCAGAAGAGATAGGAAAAATATTTAATGATTGATTTTTGTTACGAAGATAAGATTTTTAGTAGAACTAACCTAAAAAAATAATTAATTAGTTTACAACAATTATAAAATGGAAAAAAAAGAGATTTTGAAAATTTTTCAGAAAGAGCCAGAAAAATATTGGAGAGTGGAATTGTTTTCGAGAGAAGGTTTTAGGAGAAAGGTTTGTCCTTCCTGTGGAAAAGGTTTTTGGAGTATCAAAGAAAGAAACCATTGCCCAGATCCAGAGTGCGGAGAGAGTTATGGTTTTATAGAAAATCCTATAGCGAAAAAAATGAGTTACGTTGAAGTTTGGAAAAAAATGGAAGATTTTTTCGTGAGGAATGGTCATACGTCCATTCCTAGGTATCCAGTTTTGGCGAGATGGAGAGAAGATATTTACTACAATATTGCTTCTATTGTTGATTTTCAAAGATTTGATAACGGAGTTATGGTTTTTGAATATCCTGCAAATCCACTTATAGTCCCACAAACTTGTCTTAGATTTAATGATATATTAAACGTCGGAGTAACAGGAAGGCACTTTACGGCTTTCGTGATGCCAGGTCAACATTCGTTCAACTGGCCTTCAGAAGGATATTGGAAAGATAGAACGATCGAATTGAATTTTAGGTTTTTGACGGAAGAATTAAAAATACCTAAAGAAGAGATCGTTTACGTAGAAGATTTATGGACGATGCCAGATTTTTCAGCTCTAGGTCCTTATTTAGAAAGTTTCTCTCTCGGTTTGGAACTTAGTAATTCTGGTTTTATGTACTTCACATGGCAGAACGGGTTGAAAGAGTTGCCGATGAAAGTTGTGGACGTGGGCTGGGGTTTGGAAAGATTAGCTTGGTTTTCTCAATCTACTCTAACTGCCTACGAAGCGGTTTTTGGAGATGTGGTAGAAAAGTTTGTTAGAAAGAGTGGTTTAACTATTGATAGGGATATTTGGAAAAAATATACAGTAATTTCTGGAAGTTTAAATGTCGAAGACTTATCCGATTTTAAGAAAGCTAGAAACGAAGTTGTTAAAAGTTTGAAAATAGATGAAAAGGATTTTGTCGAAAAAATAGAAAAAATTCAAGCTATGTATGCGGTTCTCGATCATACGAGGGCTTTAGCTTTTGCAATTTCGGACGGCGGACTTCCTAGTAACACGGGCGCTGGTTACTTTTTAAGAGTTATTTTAAGGAGAAGTTTAAACTTTATAGAGAAGTATTTTCCGAGTATAGAGCTGGCTGAGGTTTCTTTGTGGCATACGGAATTTCTTAAACCAATGTTTCCCGAATTAGATGAACATAAAAACGAGATATTCGTAGTAATAGAAGCTGAGAAGAAAAAGTTTTTCGATTCTAAAAAGAAAAACTCAAAGATAGTCGAGATATATAAGGACAAAAATCTTTCTATTGAAGATTTGGTAAAAATTTACGAAACCCACGGAATTTCTCCTGAGGAATTGGGAAGAGAGCCCACGAAAGAATTTTATGAAATTTTAAACAAAAGACATGCTCCTAAAAAAGAAAAGATTGGAGAAGCTAAATCTTACGAATTTACCACACAACCTCTTTATTATCAAAATATTTTCGAATTCGACGCTAAGGTTTTGAAGGTTGAAGGAAATAAAGTTATACTTGATAGAACTGCGTTTTTCCCAAGACAAGGTGGGCAAGATTGTGATAAAGGTTATATAGGAGAGTGTAAGGTTGTTGATGTTATTAAAATAGGTAAAACTGTGATTCATGTTCTTGAAGACCGTAAACTTAAAGAAGGAGATACAGTAAGATGTAGAGTAGATTTAAATAGAAGGATGGTTTTATCGAGACATCATGTCGCTACTCATATAATAAATGCTGCTGCTAGGAAAAAAATCGGTGGTTGGGTTTGGCAAGAAGGAAGTGAAGTTAGAGAAGACAAAGCAAGGTTAGACATAACACATTTTGAAAGCTTGAGTGAAGAGGAGATTGAAAAAATAGAAGAGTATGCTAATGATATCGTGGAAAGAAATTTGCCGATAAAGATTGAAGTTTTAAAAAGGAGCGAAGCTGAGAAAAAATTCGGATTCAGAATTTATCAAGGAGGGGCTATTCCAGAAAGTTTTGTAAGGATAGTTTCTATTGGAGACGAAGACGTGGAGGCTTGTAGCGGAACTCATCATATGTTAACTTCTACGAAAGACGTCGGATATATAACTATTCTTAAAACGAAAAGAATTTCTGATGGTGTGGTGAGGTTGGAATTTTGCAGTGGCGAGGTAGCCTATGAATATTTGAAGAATAAAGAAAAAATAATAAGAGAATGTTGTGATCTTTTGAATGTTAGTGAAGAAGAGTTGCCAAGTGCGGTTGAGAGGTTGTTCAAAGAATGGAAAAAACTCAGGAAGGAGGTTAAAAAATGATATCTAAAGAAGAATGGTTGAAGTTAAAAAAGAAGGAAAAAATTTTGAGAGATGCAGCTAGGATTTTGAGGGTGAGTGAAGAAGATTTACCGAAGACTATAGCTAGGTTTATGAGAGAAATAAAAGAGATGAAGGAAAAGATTTAGTAAAGATTTTTCTAAAAAATCTTAATTATTTTAATGTGGTTAGTAAGAAGTGAAGAAGAAATAGATGAAGATTTTGGTAAGAGACCTGAGGAAAGAAGTGTAGAAGAAGTTTTAGAAAACTGTATGATTTTGGTAGATAAACATTCTGGTCCCACTAGTCATCAGGTTAGTCTTTGGGTAAAAGAAATTTTCAATGCGAAAAAGGTCGCACATATAGGAACTTTAGATCCAAATGTTACTGGTGTGTTACCGGTTTTAATTAATAATGGAGTCAAGTCGGCAATTCTTTTTCAAAAACTCTACAAAGAGTATGTTGGTATAATGTACATGCACAAGGATTTTGATGTAGAATTTTTAAAAAAGTTGATAGCAGAAAAGTTTGTAGGAAAAATAGTTCAAGTTCCGCCAAAGAAATCGGCTGTTGCTAGAAGGCCGAGGGAAAGAGAAGTCGTGTTTTTCGAAATTTTAGAAGTAGAAGGAAGAGAAGTACTTTTTCATACAAGAGTCGAGGCCGGAACTTACATAAGAAAACTCTGCGACGATATAGGTAAAGCTAGCGGGATAGGCGCACACATGTTAGAGTTAAGGAGAATAAAAGTAGGAGAGTTTACTGAAGACCAAACACACTCTTTAGTCGAGATTAGAGACGCATATGAGTTTTGGAAAAAAGGAGATCAAGATGTTCTTAAAAAAATCCTCATACCAATAGAATTTGCTATCCCACACGTAAAAAAAATATTCGTAAAAAACTCAGCGATAGAAAGTTTATGTAACGGATCGCCTCTATTTCCGGTTGGAATAACAAGGGTTCAAGAAGGTATAAAAGAGGGAGAGTTGGTAGCGATAATGAGTTTGAAGAATGAATTAATAGCGATAGGCATAGCAAAAATGAAAAGCGAAAAAATGGTGACTGCTAAAAGAGGTGTAGCCGTAAGAATTGACAGGGTTATAATGGAGAAGGGAAGATATAAAGGAGAAAGCAAAATCTAGATTATGATAATATCTGTAATTTCAGATTGTCATCTTGGCTTTTCACCGGAAATTAGATTAGAGGAAGATAGTTACAAAAATTTCGAAGAAGCTTTTAACAAGGCTTTAGACAGCGATTTGATAATTTTGTGTGGAGATTTGTTTGATTCTAGAGCACCCAAAACAAAGGCTTGGGCTTACGCTTTGAAAGTTTTATCAAAGGTTAGTTTAGAGAGTGACAGAGGAGTTAGGTTGGTTGAGACTAATAAAAAATTAAAAGAAAATTCTATCAAAACCATCTCACATCTCCCTGTCATAGCTATTCATGGAAATCATGAAGTAAGAGTTAAAGGTGAGATAAACGCCATAGAGGCTTTAGAAAATGCAGGATTTTTGGTCCATTTAGACAAACACTATATAACTTTTGAAAAAAACGGAGAATTTGTTACTATTCACGGAATGTCTCATGTGGCGGAAAGATTGGCAAAAGACGTGTTGTATAAGTGGAGCCCTATACCAAAACAAAATTCTTTCAACATTCTTCTTCTTCATCAAAACATCCATCCATTTGTTTATTCTCCCCTCGATGAACCATCTATAAACGTTTCTAACCTACCTTCAAATTTCGATATTATAGTAGACGGGCATATTCATGTACATACTGTTGAAAAGATTGGAAACTCTCTTTTGGTTTTCCCCGGCAGCACGGTCATAACTCAGTTTCAACCTTCTGAGGCAGAGATACAAAAAGGGTTTGTAAAAATAGATACTTCTTCTAAAAAGGTGGAATTCGTTCCTATATCCCAAAGGAAGTTTTTTTACGAGGTCTTAGAACTTAAAGGTTTAAATGGTAGGGAGATTTTGGAAAGAAGAGTCAGAGAGATAATTTTCAATAATCTGCAACCGATAATAAAATTTAGAATAAATGGAGAAATATCAGAGAAGGAATTGAGAGAGATAGAAAAAAAATATTGGGATTTAGCAATTCTTATGTTTGCTAGAAGTTTAGAGTCGAGCGAGTTAGCATCGAAAATAGAATTTATAAGGAATGTTAGGGATCAGAAGTTGAGTTTGGACGAATTGGGTGTAAATCTTTTGAAGAAAACTCTGGATGAACTTGGTTTTAAAGGAAGTTTCGATTTTTTTGATGTATTTAACTTACTTAAAGAAGAGGAAATAGATCTCGCTTTGAAAATACTTACCGGAGAACAATCTACGTTGAGGATGATGAAATGATAAGGAGAGTTGTGTTGAAAAATTGGAAAAGTCATTTAGATTCGGTATTCGAATTTCCAAAAGGTGTGAATATAATTCTTGGTATAAACGGTAGTGGTAAGAGTAGTATTTTTGAAGCGATATGCTTCGGTTTGTACGGAACAACACCTGATTTACAGTCTAAGAAAATAAAGTTAGACGATGTAATAATGAGAAAACCTTATCAAAGAAATGAGGCAGAAGTTTTGATCGAGTTCGAGTGTGAAGGAAAAGTTTATACAGTGAAAAGGGTAATAAAAGCTGGAAGAGGTTCTACCGCAGAATTAAGAGAAGACGGAAAGTTGATAGAGATTCAAAGTTCTCAAAGAGTAAATGAGATAATCGAAGAAAAACTTAAAACAAGTTTTGATTTGTTCTCGAAAATAATTTACTCCAAACAAAATTCATTAGACTACTTTTTGAATTTATCTCCTTCTGAAAGAAAGAAAAAAATAGATGAAATTCTGATGATAGAAAACTTTGAAAAGGCTAGAAGTTCTTGTACTACTTTGATCGGAAGGTTGGAGGAAAGAATTTTAGAAAAAGAAAAATTTTTAGGGACTTTGAATATAGAAAGGCTGAACTCTGAGAAAAATAATATAGAGAAAGAGATCAAAGAAATAGAGAGTTGGCTAATTCCTGTGAAAAGTACTTTAGCTGAAATTAGTACAAAAAGAGTTCTACTAGAGGAGGAGTATGAAAGAAATAAGAAAATCAAAGAGAGTTTAGAAGGATTGAGAAGAGAAGAAGCTTCTATTTCTTCTTTAATTTCTCAAATTTCGGCTGATGTTGAAATTTTAACTTCGGTTTGTAAAGGTTTGGATAGATTTTCCATATTGAAGGAGTTGGAAAAAACTAAAAAAGAAATTAAGGATTTGGAAAAATACGTTTCTGATTTGAAAATTTCATTAGATAAAAAAATTAACAGGAAGTCCGAAATTTCATCGTCCATTAGTTTTTCCAAGAAAAAAATCGAAGAGATAGAAAAAGAGTTGTTGGAGATCAAAGAAATAGAGAGTAAATTGAGTGAGATGGAAAAGATTAGTAACCAAAAGGTTTTGGAAGAAAGTGAAAAAAATCTTTTGGAGTTGAAATCCAAAATTTCTAGCTTAGCCGGTAATATAGAAAGCTTAGAAGAGAGTATAAATAAGTTGATGAGCGCTGAAAGTAAATGTCCTGTTTGTGATTCAAAGTTGAGTGAAGAAAAGAAAAAAACTCTTATAGAAAAGAAGAGGGAGGAGATAGAAGACACTAAAAAAGAGATAGAGAATTATAAAATTAAAGTAGGAGAAGAAGAAAATAGGATAAGAAAAATTAAAGAGGATTTAAAAAAAATAGAGCAGCTTAGGATTAAATTGAGTAAGAAAGAGTCTTTGGAAAAGGATCTAGAGTTTTATAAAAATCAACAAATCATAGAAAGTGATAATTTGATTAGCTTGGAAAAGGAAATCGAAGAATACAGGAAAGATTTGGAAGAAAAAGAAAAAATTTTGAAAGATAGTTTGATAAAGAAAAACGAGTTAGAGTTGGCTTTGAGTAGAATTAATGAATATGAGGAGAAGGTTTCTAAGTTAGGAGAATTGAAAAATAGGCATGAGAAAATTAAACAACAAATAAAAGACTTAGAAGAAAAAATATCTTTTGTTCCTTTAGAACAGTTATCTCAAGAGCTCATGAAATTGGTTTCTAGAGAAAGAGAGCTTGCTATGGAGATAAGAGGTAAGGAAGAACTAAAAGCAAGGCTTAGCAAAAGTTTGGAGGAGGTTAGAAAACAAATAGAGCTTTTTGAAAAAATTAAGCAAGAGATAGAAAATCTAAGGAGAATCGTGATAGATCTGAAAGTTTTCAAAGAAGCTCTTAAGATAACTCAAGAGAAGTTGAGAGAAGAATTCGTGCAGGCTGTAAACTCTTACATGAGTCTTATTTGGTCTAATCTTTATCCTTATAAAGATTTTGCTACCTTGGCTTTGAAGATAGAAGAAGGAGACTACAGCTTACAATTGCAAGAAAGATCCGGGAAATGGGTTAGTGTAGAGGGAATAGCTTCTGGTGGAGAGAGAAGTTTGGCTGCACTAGCGTTGAGAATAGCTTTTTCTCTAACTCTTTCACCAAAACTCAAAATTCTAGTTTTGGATGAGCCCACACACAACTTAGATTCAAACTCCGTGGAAGAATTGGCTAAGGTTTTAAGAGAGAGTGTTTCTGAATTTTTGGATCAGGTTTTTATAATCACACACGATGAAAAATTGGAGAACGCGGTAACTGGTAAGATATATAAGCTTGAGAGAAATAAAGAAGTGGACGAATTTACTAGAGTGATAGAGATTTAAAAATATAAAGACATTTAATTAGATAGAGTAAAAGCGGTGAAAAACAAAATGGTGAAAGGAACACCATCAATGGGAAAGAAGCATCATGTTTTACATATAAGATGTAGAAGATGTGGTAGAACTTCTTATAGGAAAGATAAAAAATATTGTTCTGCCTGTGGGTACGGAAGGACAAGCAAAATAAAAAAATATGCTTGGCAAACCCACGATCTACAAAGAAGAAGAAGGTTTTAAGATTTAAACCATTTGCTTAAATCTTTTTGTTGATGTTTTTGAATCGATTGTTTTATTTTTTCTATACCGTTTCTGATTCTCTCCTCGGAAAAGTTATGTTCTTCTACCATAAATTTTATAAGTTCTTCTTCGTTTGGTTGCTTCCATTCAAGAGTGTAATTATCAGTGACCGGTGGGTTTAGAAAGAAATTGTAGATTTCTTCAGCTCCGACTTCAAATTTCCATTCAATTTCTTTCATGACATTTTCTAGAGTTTTCTTTTCTTTGACTAACTTTAAGGCTTTTTTTGGTCCTATCCCCTCTATTCCATCGGGATTATAATCAGTTCCGACTAAAATCCCTACGATTATCAATTGTTCTCTTGTTAATCCTAAACTTTTTAAAACTTCTTCTAACTCTATCAGTTCTGGTTTTATTTCGACGTAAACTTCTCTACCAGGAAGCTTTCTTTTTCCAGTAAGGTTCAGATTTCTTATTAACCTTGGAGAGCCGGCCAATAAAGAATCATAGTCTTGTGATGCACAAGCCCATACATCACCCTTCTTCGCTAAGTATGCGGCTTGCATCTCACCTTCACTTGGTGCCTCTACATAAGGTATTCCCATTAACTTAATCAATTTTTTTGAATCTTCGACTATTTCTTTAGACAACCTAGCTGTGGCTTGTGCGTACTTCAACACGTCTTCTATTTTTCCCAATTCCAACGCTATCTTCATTTTTTCTTCAGCGATTCTTCTTTGTTCCTCTCTTTTTTCTTGGGTAATCTTTTTAAAAACCGGAGCTTCTCCGTCGAAAACATAGACCGGTTTGATGCCGATCTCTAAGAAGTTAACCGTTCTATAAAAAAGACCCGATAAATGTGAAGTTATTCTTCCTTTACTATCTTTTAGTGGATCGCCTGTGTCTTTATCCCTTATTATGCTTAAAAATTGAAAAAGAGCGTTATAAGCGTCTATGGCTATTTTTTTTCCAGACAAATCTTCAAGGTTTATTTCTTTCTTTTGTATTATCGAACTTATTTGAACTCCCATATTTTCAGTAAAAGTTTGCTTTTTAAAGTTTGAAAGATATACAAATTAATGCCGATTAGTACAGCTCCATACAAAAGAAAGTATGAACACACTCATGCTAGGGGAAGCGAAGCGGTTGTAGAATGTGTTTTCTGTGGAAGAAGATTACCTCGATATAAATCTTTTACTATAAAGAGGAAATTTTCGATAAACGACCCAACTTTAAAAAAACAAATAGATCCTAAATATCTCCACACTTTTGAAAGAAAACATTATGTTTGCCCAAGTTGCGCAAGATTTAGGGGGATAGCTCAACCAGGTAAAAGTGTGAGGAAAAAACACCTCGAAATTTAAATGGTTTAAACGACAAAATCAAAATATATTTATGGTTACGTCTATAGCCGAGAAAATCAAAAGTCTTAGGGGTATTGGCTACAAAAAATTAAAGGAAATGACATCTTCTAATGAGGAAAAAACTTTACCCGGTTTTATACTTAGAAAAGTTTCTAAGATGGTCGAGCTTCCTAAAAAATACGAAGACATTACACAGGTGGACATCACATATCCTGTTCTAGAACCATTCTCGTATGTTAACATAAAATGGGATAGTGAGCAAAAAATGTTAATTTATAGAGTTATCGAACCGGAGCTTTCTAAAGAAGAGAAAGAAGTTTTGGACAAGATTTGTAAGAATCTGATGGAACTAGTTGAGATAAGTTTTGAGGAAATAAAAGAGGAAAGCAAGGCTTTGGAGTATATAAAGAGTAACGTGGAGAAGGTGATAAAATCTCTTGGTTTGAAACTAAGTGTTAATCAATACCTAAAGATGATGTACTATATTTATAGAGATTTCATAGGATACAACGAGATTAACACAATTCTGAATGATCCATACGTCGAAGACATAAGTTGTGATGGTATAAACATTCCGGTTTATGTTGTACACAGAAGATTTGGTAGCTTAAAAACGAATGTTGTTTTTACAGATGGGGAAAGACTAAGAAAGTTTATAATAAAGCTGGCTCAAAGAAGTGGAAGGTATGTTAGCTATGCTGAGCCGATTTTGGATTCTAGCTTACCGGACGGTTCGAGAGTTGCAGCCACGATAGCCCAAGATGTTGCAACAAGAGGCGGAACTTTTACTATCAGAAAATTTACGGAGAAACCATTTTCTCCGGTTGAACAACTTGAGTTAAATACGGTCGACGAAGAAGTTTTAGCCTACCTATGGCTTTTGATAGAACATAGGTCTTCGATGTTGGTCGTCGGAGGAACCGCTACTGGTAAAACTTCATTCTTAAACTCGATATGTATGTTCATAAAACCAGAAGCGAAAATTGTTTCAATCGAAGATACGAGAGAATTAAGATTGGTACACGAGCATTGGGTGCCAGGTCTAGCTAGACCAGGATTCGGTATACCTTTACCCTCTGGAGAAAAATATGGTTCAGTTACACTTTTCGATTTACTTAAAGAAGCTTTTAGACAAAATCCAGACTATGTTATTGTGGGAGAAACTAGAGGTGAAGAAGCTTATGTTCTATTTCAGGGGATAGCTTCTGGTCATGCGTCTTTAAGCACTTTCCACGCAGGTTCTGCCGGTGATGTGGTAAGAAGGTTAATTTCCCCACCGATAGAATTACCACCCTCTCTACTAGAAAGTTTAGACGTTATAGTGGTTATGACATTCGCTAAGGAAAAAGGCAAAGCTGCAAGAAGGGTAAAGGAAATAGAGGAAATAGAAAGAGTCGACGAAAATGGTAATGTTAAAACGGTAACGATTTATAAGTGGGACCCAATATCAGATACATTTCAAAAATTGAATGAAAGTATAAAACTTAAGAAAATAGCGAGCAACATGGGTGTTTCTTATGAAGAGATTTTAAAAGAGTTGGAAAGGAGAAAGAAATTTTTGAGATGGTTGTTGAATCAGGGAATAAAAGACTACACTCAAGTGACCAAAAATATAAATGAATATTACAAAGATCCTAAAAAGTTCTGGCAAATTCTAGGAGAAGTGGTAGTCGAAAGTAAACCAGTTGAGAGAGTAGAAAAAATGGAGATAGTAGAAAAATTTGATGAAAAGAAGAGAATTGAAAGAAAAAGGAGCTATCCGGTGTTAAAACTTTTGGGTTTAAAACTTATGAAAGAGGGAAATAATTAATTTTATGGGTTTGATATCGGGGATAACCAAAATTTTTGGGCCTCTGGTAGAAAAAAACGAAGAATTTTTTAAAAACTTAAAGGATGCTTATCAAAAATCCGGCATCAAACTGCCGTTCATAAGTTATGCGAGCTTAATGATATTTTTGTCGCTCATAGGATTTTTTTACGCTTCCATCCTTACTTTTTTTATTTTATATATTTTCACAAAATCGATGTTCATCTCAGTATCTTATTCTATTTTGGTTGGGTTTTTAGCCGCTTTCTTCTCGTTTATAATAATGTATTTTTATCCCTCACAAAGGATTATTTCTAGAAGAAAGAAAATAGAAGGTAATCTACCTTTTGTGCTCATACATATGAGTGCGCTCGTCGATTCTGGTTTGCCGCCTTATCAAATGTTTAAATTGATTTCAGAGTTTGAAGAATATGGTGAAATTTCTAAAGAATTTAAAAAAATCGTTAGGAACATTGAAGAATTCGGTCTGGATCCCTTAACGGCCATAAAAGAAGCTGCGATGAGATCACCATCTGAGGATTTACAACAACTTTTGTTCGGTTTCATCACGACGATAGAGAGTGGAGGAAACATAAAGTTGTATTTAAAGACCGTTGGAGAGCAAACGCTTTTCGACTATAGAAAAAAAAGAGAGAAATACATAAGAACCTTAGATTTGATGTCCGAGCTTTACACAGGTATAATAGTCACTTCACCCCTTTTCCTAGTGGCGATGTTAGCAATAATGAGTATGATTCAGCCTACTTTAGGTGGTTGGAGTATAAAAGATCTAGTTTGGCTTGGAGCATATGTGATAGTCCCTTCGATAAACGTTTTCTTCATTCTATTCCTCAACACGATGGAGGTTGAGATGTAAAATGGAGAGAATATTTATATTCTCAATAGTTTTAGGAATTGTAGCTGCTTTAATTCTCCTATTATTAAACTATCTAATTTTTTCAGGCCTGCCCGAATTTCGGCTAATTTTTTCTTTTATAAACATTTTTGCCGCACTGATGATGGTACTACCTTTGCTAGTTTATCAAATTTCAGTTTATACTAGAAAAAAACATATAGAAGAGTATTTTCCTATCTTCCTTAGAGATTTTGTTGAAGCATCTAGAGGGGGTTTGACTTTACCTCAAGCCTTGAAGTCTGTTTCTAAGAATGATTATAAGGAATTAACACCTTTCATAAAAAAACTCTCGGTTAGATTAGAATGGGGTATACCGATAGATGAAGCGCTTCAGACTTTTGCAAAGGAGACGAAGTCGAAAATGATAAGTAGGATAGTGGCATCGGTTATAGAAGCTCAAAAATTTGGTGGAAACATCGTCGATACTTTTCAGTCTTTAACCAATGTGGCTATAGAGATCGATAGGTTGAGGAAAGAAAGAATGGCATACCTACAAGGACAAATAGCCACGGGTTACATAATATTTTTCGTTTTTCTAGGTGTAATAATTGCCATAGAAAAATTTCTACTACCTGGATTAGATGTTAGCGTCTCTGGTATAACGGATGTGGAAAAACAAACTACACAAGCCGCTGAATTGTCACCTTTCTTCAAAAACGTTTTTAGAGACATAATAATAATCCAAGGTATTTTTGCTGGTCTAGCTGTTGGAAAAATGTCTGAAGGTAGTGTGATAGCTGGTATAAAACATAGCTTTTTCATGGTTTTCGTCGGTATCTTGATTTTTACTATATTTTCTTGAATTTTTATAAGGTAAAAACTCATAAATTGAGTTAAGAATAGTGTAAATGATAAGTTTTCCAACAGGCTTTAGTAAGAAGTTTAGAGAAATATTAGGTGACGAGTTTAGTAAGTTAGAGGAATGTTTGAATATTAGACCTATGAAAACGATTAGAGTTAACACTTTGAAAATATCTAAACATGAGTTGAAGAAGAGATTGGAAGAAAAAGGATGGAAGTTGCATCAGGTTCCTTGGTGTGAGACTGCGTTTTTTGTTGAGACAGAGGAAAAGATAGCAAAATCTGAAGAATTTTTTCTAGGCTATTTTTACATTTTAGACGCGGCTAGCTTAGTACCGCCTATAGTATTGAATCCGAAGGAAGATGAAGTTGTGTTAGATCTTTGTGCTTCACCTGGTTCTAAAACGACTTTTATGGTTGAATTAATGAAAAATAAAGGTTTAATAATTGCAAACGACATCTCTCCTAGGAGAATAGAAGCCTTATCCAACAATTTACAAAAAACAGGTTCGACGAACACAGTCGTGACAATGATGAATGGTTTGAATGTAAAAAGGCTTGGAATGACTTTCGATAAAATACTTGTCGACGTTCCTTGTAGCGCCAGCGGAACCTTTATAAGCAGTTTTAGTGTTTTAGAGTTTTGGAGCGAACATGTGGTTAAAAAACTTAGTAGTTTGCAGAAAAAACTTCTAAAAAGTGCCGCTGAAGTTTTGAAGGAAGGAGGAGAGATTGTTTATTCGACTTGTTCGATGGATCCTGAAGAAAACGAGGAAAATTTGGATTATGCCGTGAAAAAGTTAGGTTTAGAGCCGGTAAAAATAGATTTAAAAGGATTGAAATACAGAAGAGGAATAGAGAGTTATAAAGGTGTTAGATATGAATACTCTGAGTGTGCGATGAGATTTTATCCTTTTGACAATTTGACGGAGGGGTTTTTTATATGCAAGTTGAGGAAGTAGGAAAAGAGAGGATAGAAGAAATAGAGAAGTTGATTGAAAAGAACTACGGATGTAGGATAGATCTGAGTGTTTATCGAATTTTCATCAACAAAAAGGGTAAAATATACTTGTTTAACAAAGTAGGTTTGAAAAACAGTTTGATAAGGAGAGCCAGTTACATTGGTTTGTATTTTGGAAAAATTAAAAAAAATGAAAAAATACAACTTTCTACGGAAGGTAGTCAAATCGTGGGAAAGAGTGCGACTAAAAACATAGCTATTTTAGACGAGGAAAATTTGAAAAGATATATGGAGGGGTTGACTTGTTTTTGGAAAGAGTTGATAAATTGTGAGGAGAATAATTTTGTTTTGATAAAAAACAAAAACGACTATTATGGTTCTGGAATTTTGAGAAAAAATTTTATAGAAAGTTTAACTCCAAAAGGTAGGAGAATTATGAGCGAGATGAAAAAAATTTAATTTCTCTCATTTTTTCAAGGATTTATTTCTCTAAATCTATTTTTAGAATGAAATTTAACGTTCTTATAGGCGGCAAAGCTGGAGAAGGAATAGAAAAATCATCTACAATTCTTGCTAAATCTTTAGTAAAACTTGGTTTTTATTCTTTTGTCTACAGAGAATTCGGATCTTATATAAAAGGAGGAAGCGATTTTTCTATCGTTTCTTTTTCTGAAAAAAAGATAAACTCTCACGACACGGATCTAGATGCTATTTTGGCTTTCAATTCTTCGATAGCTAAGAAATGTATAAGAAATTTAAAACAAGACGGAGTAGTAATTTGTGGTGAAGAATTAAAACAAGACAACGTGATTTTTTTAAACTATAAGGAAATTTTGAAAAAATTGGGAGCACCAGATATAACCAAGAATTCAGCTTTTTTAGGCATGTTTTTCAAAGTTTTTAACCTACCTATACAACCTTTATTAGAGGTTTTAAGAACCGAGTTAGGAGAGTTGAACGAAAAAGTCGCTTTAGAGTCTTTTAAAATTTTGGATAAAAATTTGAAAGAAATAAAATTGCCGGATAAGGGTAACCCAAAGATATTTATGGATGGAACTTCTGCTGTAGGTTTAGGTGCCATTTATTCGGGTTTAGATTTTTATTTCGCCTATCCTATGACACCTTCAACCAAGCTTTTACATTTTTTATCTTCCTTAAGAAACAAACACGATATAAAAACTTTCCAACTAGAAAGTGAGATTTCTGTGGTTAACGCTTCGATTGGTGCTAATTTTGGTGGTTCTGTTTCTATGGTTGGGACGTCAGGAGGAGGTTTTGATTTGATGGCAGAAACTTTAAGTTTTCAAGGCATGACTGAAATACCCTTAGTTGTTTATTTGGCACAAAGAAGTGGTCCTTCAACAGGAATACCTACTTATCACTCTCAATCTGATTTAAACGCGGCACTGTATTCCGGTCATGGTTATTTTCCTAGGGTTGTGGTGGCTCCTGGTGACCCGAAAGAAGCTTTTGAAAAAACTGTAGAAGCTTTCTACCTATCTTTCAAGTATAACATCCTGTCGATAATTCTCTCCGACAAACATCTAGCCGAAAGTTACTTTACTTTCGAAGAAATGGTAGAACCTAGAGTAGAGGTTAGTAAATTTTTATTGGAAAGTTCCTCAAATTCAGAGAGGGACTTTAAAACTTATGAAATAACAGAAAATGGTGTTTCTCAAAGGGCATATCCAGATGAGTTTTTAGTGAAAGCAAATAGCTATGAACATGACGAAAAAGGATTTACTACTACAGAAAAAGATATAGTTGAAAAAATGCAAGAAAAGAGAGTGAAGAAATTTTATAGTTTAAAAAAAGAAGTAGAGGAAAAATTCGAAACTTGTAAAATTTTTGGTGAAGGAGAAAACTTGATCGTAAGTTTCGGCTCTAATAAAGGAGTAATTTTAGATGCTTTAAATGAATTGAAAGGTTACAAATTTTTACACGTCATTTATCTCTCTCCACTACCGGAAAAAATTATAGCTCGAGAAATGGAGAAAGCAAAAAGAATTTTTGTCGTAGAAAATGATTCATTCGGACAGTTCAAATCTATGATAGATAGGTTTGGTGGGGATAAAATCGTGCCGATTTTGAAATACGACGGTAGACCTTTTTCACGAAAAGAGTTAATAGAAATGATAAAGGTGGTGAAATGACGGTTAGGTCTGAGATTTTACCGAGTTGGTGTCCAGGTTGTTCAAATTTTGTTATACTTAATGCATTTGACAGCGTTATTGATGAGTTATCTAGAGATGGAAAAATCGATGTGAGAAAACTGATCGTTAATTCTGGAATAGGTTGTCATGGAAAAATTTTCGACTATTTAAACATTTCTGGAGTAAACGCTTTACACGGCAGGTCTATACCTCTATCTCTTGGCATAAAACTTGCTAATAAAGATTTAAAAGTCGTTTGTTTTGTCGGTGATGGCGACATGTATGCTGAAGGGTTAGAACATTTAATTCACGCTTCTAGATACAACATCGACGTTAAGGTTTTTGTTCACAACAACGAAACTTTTGCTCTCACTACAGGTCAATCGGCACCAACTTCTAAAAAAGGTTTTAAATCCAAAGTCAGACCGGAAGGAGAAAGAGTAGAGCCACTAGATCCTATCCTGCTTTTGTTAGCAAGTAATGCTTCTTTTGTTGCAAGAGCCTACGCTCTAGATCAAGAAAGTTTAAAGCAAATTTTCAAAGAAGCTTTACTGCACAAAGGTTTTGCAGTAGTCGATATTTTACAACCTTGCGTTTCTTTCAACGATTTTAGAAACGAAGTTAGGGACAGGCTAATGAAAATAGAAAACCCTTTGAAGTCAAGAGAAGAGGCAATTTCATTCCATTTCCAGTCTATAAAGGATGGAAAAATTCCGATAGGCGTTTATTTTAAAGAGGAGAGAAAAACGTTTGAAGAAGTAGAACAAATCGAAAAAGTTTATTCCAGATTAAAAAGAAAAATAGACTTAAAAAAGTTGATCGAAGATTTTGTTATTCAGTGACCTTAGGTATTATTCCTATTCTCTCCAACATAAACCATAAAGTCATTAAAAAAATAGCCAGAAATGTCAGAAACAAACCGTAGTCAAATTTTATGCTCCCATTCATCAAACCTTGAAACACTATTATACAACCGTATAAAATCAACAAATCCCTCAGAGCCCCTCTAATCATTTTATCTAGCCTTCCTAACCCTAACTGCTACTAACTTAAAGTTAGGAGTAAAACTTCTCTTATCGAATTCTAATGGATATAGTTTATTGACTAAAAGGTTTTCAAAGTGAAAGTGAGCACCGATATATCCTTCTCTAATTTTTTCTGATAAGAATACATAACCGTTAACTTTTCCACAGGAACTTTCAACGATAACTTCATCTAAATTTTTTAGATTCAATTTTTTTGCATCATTAGGGTTCATGTAAAAATACGGCCCGTATTTTACCCTGTTCAATGTTTTTGATTTTCCAGTCGACTCGTTTGTTAGAAAATGATATTTAGACCGGAAGGTATAGAGGAGAAATGGATACTTTTGATTCGTCTGCTTTTCCACTCCTATAAACCTGGTCGGTAGAACTTTAAAGAATTTTTCTTTCTTCTCAGCAAAAATATCACTTTCTTTTATCCATTTTGGATCTATTTTAGAATAGCTTTTAACTATTTTCGTGATCTCCTCAAATATTTCAAGCTCGTCTTTATAAACAAACTTATCGGAATCGAAAAATTCTGCAAGAGTGCTAAAAACTTTCCAAATTTCTATCGATTCGCCTGGCGGATCTATAACTTTTTCTACCCATTCAACCCTTCTTTCCGCATTTGTTATCGATCCTTCTCTTTCGATTAAAAGAGGAATCGGTAGGATCAAATCGGAGAAGTAGGACGTTAGATTAAAGTAAGAGTCAAATTGAACCACAAACATTTTTTCCAAATTTCTATGAATTCTGTTTAAATCTGGCATTGACTGTGCTGGATTGAAAGCGGAGATTACTGCTAGTTTTGCGTTACCAAAACCTAAAGCTTCTATTATGTTCATTCCTTTTTCTTTAGGAAGATCTTCACCCCAAATTTTTTTCAAGTTTTCTAAATCAGCATCCGGATTGAACTGAATTGGCTCAGGATTAGTCAACATATCTCCACAACCTTGGACATTTATTTCTCCCCTTCCGCTTAAAATTTTGCCCTTCATTAGAATTACTAGGTTCAACAAAGCTTGTACGGTCTCTACCGCATATAACCTTTGAGTAACTCCCATTCCATGCATCGCACCAAGGTTTTTACACTTGATTATTTCGTTTATCAAATATTCTATATCACTTCTACTAATTCCACAAATTTTTTCAGCATCTTCGATAGAATAACTGATCACGGATTTATGTAAATCACCAAAACCTATAGGCCTTCTTCTAAAAGCTTTTCTTTCTATCAATTCTTTTATTATTACGTTCAATAAGAGAAGTTCTGTACCAGGATTTATCAAAAAAACTTTATCGGCCATTTCTGAAGTTTCGGAATAAGTCGGAGATATTACAAATATTTTTATCCTATCCCTGTTTTTTAACACTTTTGCAAAAAAAGCTGGATAATTGGTGGCTGGGTTTGAACCAAGGACAAGTAAGAGGTCTACGTTGTATATATCTATAAAAAAATTCGGGTTTGCCGGTATACCAAATGAATCTCTGTAGGCGATCACCGAGGGCATGTGACAAAGTCTCGCACAACAACCATCTATATTGTTTGTTTTTATCACTAACCTAGCAAATTTTTGGATTATAAAATTATCCTCGTTTGTTATTTTTCCACTTCCCGTGAAAAAAATTTCATCAGGTGAAAACTTTTTCAACTTCTTATAAAATATAGATAGGGCTTCTTTCCATGAGATTTCTTTCAGTTTCCCTTCAACTCTTTTCATCGGTTTTATTATTCTACCACTTTCTACAACTTCGTTGATTGTCAAACCTTTTATACATGGTCGCCCTTCTGAGATTTTATCGTTAGGGTGCGGCAGAATTTTAACGATTTTATTATTTTCTACGATGTATCTAAGCTTGCATCCAACCCCACAGTATATACAAGTTGAGACAACATCTATCATAAAAAAATTAAAGAATTTATAATTAAAATTACAATAAAAGTTAAAATGGAAGGTTTTAAATTCAAGAAAAACACGTTACTAAAACTAGCCAGAAGTGTTGGAATAAAAAGAATTTCTAGAGAGGCTTTGATTGAAGTTGATAGAACAATAGACTCGATCTCCGAAAAGATAGCAAACAACGCTATAGAATTTGCAAAACATGCAAAGAGATTGACTGTTAAAAAAGAAGACATAGAGTTAGCTACGAGGTGAGGAAATGGCCGAAAAAACAACCCAAGTTATAAAAAATATGAAACCAGGAAACTACATTCTGATAGATGGGGCTCCATGTAAGGTAGAGAAGGTAACAACGTCTACTAGCGGAAAGCATGGAGCATCTAAAACTAGAGTTGATGCCATTGGTCTCCTAGACGGGACGAGAAGAAGTATAGTTAAGCCGTCTGACGAAGAAGTAGAAGTTCCGATTTTGGAGAAAAAGAAAGCACAAGTTGTGGCAATCGAAGGCAACATAGCACATCTTTTAGATCTCCAAACCTATCAAGAAATTCAGCTAGAAATCCCAGAAGATAGAATGGGTGAAATAAAAGAGGGTGAAGAAATAGAATATTTTGAGATAATGGATATAAAGACCTTGAAGTTACTGAAATGAGAAAAGTATAGAGTAAATGCCTTTTAGTAGAATTAAAATCCCTATGATTTTAAATTGGAATAAACCTAAAACACCGAGTATACCCCCGATTGAATCCAAAAAACCCATCAAAACACCAAGTAGGTCTTTGGAAATCGATGTAAAAGTTAAAGTATAAAGACCCTTTGCCAGAAGAATAAAGTAAATGTATTCCATTTTTATTGAAAATACTAAGAAAATACCGCTTAGGATGTCGATGAGTGAAAGAGCAAAGAGCAAAAAATTCACTTTTTTCACCTATTTTTTATCCAAATCATTCTTTTTTAAAATTTTTTGTATATAAAAGTGCAAACCTAAAAAAATTTTATGGACTATTACTACTACGAGCCAGAACAAAAGAAAAAAAAGAAATATTTTGGTTTGAAGAAAAATTTTAAGAGAAGGGCAGGAAACGTCATTAGACTTAAATAACTTTTATGATGTTCGTCTTTTTATCACTTTTAGATATTTCTATCGATTCTTTTTCTCTAACGTTTAAAATCAACGGATTATTATCAGCAGCCAGTTGCGCCTCTCCCAAATTCAGTTTAAAAACAATTTTTTCTTTACCTTTCAAAATATAACTCTTAACTTTACAGTTTCCACAATTGTTCAAACAAACTCCTATCCCGTTTTCAAAAAATTTACCACCGGCGGCTTTATAGTATCCGCTAGCACCTATCGGCGTGGAAACTATCACACCATCACCAATCAAATTTTCTATTTTTTTCCTACCTATCGTTATATCAAACCTTATCGCTTGCGTCGGTAATTTATTTCTTATCTGAATTTCGTTGGTTCCTAGCAATTTCTTTTTCCTGAATTCAGTTTCCACTTTTGGAAAAGACACTATCTTATAATAATCCTTTCTAATTTTCGGTATGATTCTTTCTAATTCGCTTTCTTCAACTTCAAAAGGTAAATCTTTGTTTTTTATTTTCACGATAAGTTTTGGTATTTCTGGATAGTTTCTCTCAGCTGAAAGAAAAGTCCCACTATCACCGTAGCTGACGACGATGTCCGGTTTGTAAGTTGTGACTACAAAATTGTTTCGAAGGAACATTTTTTTTATTTTTTTCGACGGCAGCGCAGAAAATACACAAACTCTCATATGATTGTTAAAAAACAAAAAATAAAAGTTTTAAATTTTTCTTTTTTCCATCGCATTTAGAACCCTTTCCTTAGCTAACTCTAAAGCTTCTTTCCTAGTCGACCTTCCACTTTTTTTAAATCTTTCGAGAACGATTCGAGTGTTTTTGACTATTTTTTCCTCTATCAAACTGAAAGCCTTTTTTTCATCGTAACCCATATACTCAGCATAGCTAGAAATTACACCACCGGCGTTAGCAACGAAATCAGGAACTATTAAAATACCACTTTCTTGCAATTTTTCTTCGATGTTTTCAGGAATTGGAATGTTGGAAGCTTCGACGATTATTTTCGCTTTTATTTTTTCGAAATTTTTTTCAGTTATAACGTTTGGTAATGCGGCTGGAATCAAAACATCAACTTCTAGCTCGAAAATTTTTTCATTTTCCAACACCTCTCCAGGTTTGTAATTCACGACACTTCCAGTCTGTTTTTTAACCTCTAAAAGTTTCTCTATGTCGATTCCATCATGATTGTAAATAACTCCTTTACTATCGCTTATGGCGATTATTTTAGCCCCAGCTTTGTGTAAAAATTTAGCCACAAAACTACCTACATTGCCAAACCCTTCTATCGCAACTTCTATACCTTCTACGTTCATTTTACTGAATTTGATTGCTTCTAAAGCCGATAAATAAACTCCATATCCTGTTGTTCCTAACTCATGTGGAAGCCCTCCCAAATCTTTTGGTTTTCCAGTTGCAGATTTAAGATTACCATTGCCTTCAACAAACCATCTCATCTCTTCTTCTCCAGTGTTTATATCAGGTGCTGCTATGTAGAGTTTTGGTGCTATATGTCTTAACGCCCTTCCAAAAGCCGTCAAAAGTTCTTTTTTTCTGTTTTTGTCTCTAATTTCTTTTTCGCTTACGATTATACCACTTTTTGCTCCGCCAAAAGGCAGATCTGCCAATGCAGTCTTCCAAGTCATCACTCTTGCTAACTTAAAAACCTCTTCTAGCGTAACGCTCGGTGTCATTCTTATACCGCCCTTTCCGGGACCTAGAGCGGTGTTATCTATAACTAGAAAACCGTTTAGCTTAACCTTCGGATCATATATCTCTATTATTTTCTCCGGTCCAAATTCATCCTTCATACTTTTCATTACTTCCAATCGACTTTTAAACCCTCTTTACCGGCTTTTCTCGCTAAATAATTGTAGGCACTTAAAGCAGCTATAGCTCCTTCACCTGCAGCAATAACTAATTGTTTGTATGCACAATCTGTCACATCACCCGCTGCAAATATTCCTTCACAACTTGTCTCTCCAAGTTTGTTGGTGATTATTTCGTTGAATTCGTTTGTTTTGACCAGATGTTTTACAAAGTCAATTTTGCTTTCATGTCCTATTTCTAGAAATACCATTTGAACTTCCAACTCTTTTATTTCCCCACTTTTCAAGTTTTGTATTTTAATTTTCTCCAATTTCTTCTCACCAATGAATTCTATCACGACACTATTCAAAACAAGCTCAACATTCTCCAGTTTTTTAATCCTTTCCAAAGTTATTTCATCGGCTCTAAATTCTTCCTTTCTATGAATTAGATAGATTTTTTTTGCAAACTTCGACAAAACTTCAACCCCTTCTACTGCAGAGTTGCCACCACCTATAACAGCGACAATTTTATTCTTAGCAAATGGAGCGTCACATGTCACACAAGTGCTAATACCTCTTCCTAAAAATTTCTCTTCTCCAGGTACATTCAATCTTCTCGGTATTTTTCCAGCAGCTACTATTATGGCTTTCGCTTCGAATTCACCAACATTTGTTATTACTTTAAAATTCTCTCCCGTTTTTTCGACCTTCTGCACATATCCAATTAGAATTTCAGCCCCAAAACTTCTCGCTTGCGTTTCGAAAATTTTCATAAGTTTCGGCCCACTCTTATCCAAATATCCTGGATAGTTTTCTATTTGTTCTGTTAGTAGGGCTTGTCCACCTATGTTTAAGGATATAACGAGCGTTTTTAACAATCTTCTCCCTGCATATATAGCAGCAGTTAAACCTGCAGGACCACCACCTATGATGATGACGTCGTAAGTCCCATCTTTTTTTCCATCCACAAAGTTTCACCTTAAGTTTTTTTCAACCCATTTCATTACTTCATCTTCTGGAAAAAATCCAACAAAATAGTCGACGATTTCCCCGTTTTTAAACATCATCACAGTAGGTATACTCATTATATCGTACTTTACCGCTAGGTCGATGTTTTTATCTACATCGATCTTTACCAAAACAACTTTACCGTTTAATCTCTCTACAACTCTATCTAAGATAGGTGATAACATTCTACATGGCATACATCTTTCTGACCAAAAATCTACTATAACTGGTATTTCTTTAGATTTTTCTATAACCATTTCCTCAAATTCATCCTCATCTACATCGTAAATTAATTTTTTATTTTCTCCCATTTTCAACAAACACCTATAATTCCATAATTATTTGTTATTTCTCTTATCCACAAGCTCCTGTTTGCGCTGATCCTGGCGATCCTCCTGTAAGTGGACCTATGCCAGGAGAAGCAACTTCATTAGACAATTTTTGTGAACATTCTTCAGGTGGATTTGTGAAAGCTTTGCATAAAACTTCTTTGAAACCTTCAGGAGATCTTTGCGGATATACGACTTTGTCGTTCACCACTATCGTCGGAGACCCTCTAACTTGATATCTTTCGTTCAATTCATCTTCTATCGGGAACGGTGGATACCTTCCACCGTACCATTTTGATTTGTCTTTTAGAATCTCTGATATGTTATACTTAGAGTTTAATTCATTCATACAACTTTCTAAGCTCTTTATATCAACCTTACTTTCCTTCAAACATAATTGAGGTTCACCTTTCTGTACGAAACACATCATGTAATCGTAAAACTTATCTTTTTGGTATTTCTGTATACAGTATTGTCTTAAGTTCTCTTCGACTTCTATTTCTCCATGCATTATATAGTTCACAAAATGTACCGATATGTCAGCTTTATTTCCTAGCAACTTCATGACAGGAAGCAGAGCTTTAACTGCTTGGATGCCATAAGGACAGTAACTCATTATAAAGAGTTTAAATTCAGGCCTGTCTTTTTTTGGAATTTCTTCTACTCTTTGTTCTTCTTCTTGGCTAGGCCTATTAGCCATTTGTTTAGCAAATTCTTCCATGTTGATGGCTATCGCGTTAACTAACAATAATTTTCCGTCCTTTGATACGTATACAGGTATCAAATTGCCCTGATAGTTTACAACAATCTCGTAAATACCACCTTTATCCGTAACGTTGGATAAAGATACGTTTACAGTGCCTTGTGTAAGATAAGAATTAATGAAACCAACGACTTTATTTCCTATTGTTTTTTCGTCTAGCTGTGTAGTAGAAACGAATCTATCTGAGATGTTGTAGAATAAAGATAGAATGAATAGGGATGCAAACAAAATAGTCGTTATTTTCCACAAATTTTTCCTAAGATTTAAACCCGGAACTTTTATTCTAATTTTCAATTCTTTAGCCATTATCCTAATTGAAAGACCATATATTTAAATTTTTATATGATGTAGATTAAATTGGGGTGAGTCTGCTGGGTAGCTTCGCCCTTGTGTAAAAACAAGGGTGAGGAAATTCCACCCACTGAAGTTTAAAACCCGAGAGGGTTAGTGTAGGTATCAGAAACGACACCTTTGACGGCACGATAAACGATGATTGTTATATGAGTGTGTCGTCAAAGGATGAAACGGACCTACACAACTGATGAAGTGCAAGCTTTGAGAGCGCTAAGACAAATGCTACCTAAAAAACAAAAGGTGGGTTACAGCAGACACACCCCTACCAATTTTTCGTTCTGTTTAGTTTAGTTTCTATCTCTCCATAGATTGATTTTAGAAATAGGGAAATTTCGATTTGGGCAGATGAAGAATCACACGACTTTATATCATAAGAAAATTCAATTTTATAAAAAGGATAGTTTTCTTGCACAACTTTTTTAAATTCTTCCATCCCAAATTTCAAATCATCACAATCTTTACTATTGTCAAAGAGTTTGATTGATTTTTCGAGAATGTTGTTGAACGTGAAAAATTCATTTTTTGTTAATATTTCAGAAACGAAAACCGTATTCTTAGGAGAATAAACCCTCACATAGATGGAGAGAATTAGTACTATAGATATCGCTGTTAGAATGAAAAATTGTGATTTTTTAGATTTTGATAAATTGGGCATGTGGAACACCATCGAAAAATATAACATTTTCTTTAGATACTAATCCAATTTTTTCTGCTAGTTTTACAATTCTCTCTCCGAAAATGTTACCTATAGTAGCTTTCTTCATAAGATCTATCGCTTCTCTTTCATCTATTATCCTCTCTTTGTAAAATTCTTCTTTTATTTTTATGAAAAAATCATCCTCGATTTTTATTTTTTTACCAAGCAGCTCTTTATCACAAACAGCGATAAGAATATCTGTTTTTGTTTTCACTATTTTGCACCAGAACTCACCCTTCGGCTCCATACGTAGCACCACAAGCTTCACACTTGATTATATAAATTCTATCCTTCTTTTCTAACTTTGTATCTGGCTCCTTACAAAATTTACAAATCACATAACTTTTTATATATGCTTCTATTCTGTTTGTTATTTGTTCTCTTTTCAGTTTTGAAAAAAAGACCAAAACACCGTTGTTTATTTCACCTGAAGAAGCCAACGATTTCATTAAATATTTGGAAAAATGTTTAGGGTCTCTTTTTATATATTCGGCTATTTTTAGAAAGTTTTTAACAAGAGTTTTTTCACCTTCTATTTCTATCTCTGGTTGTGGAGGGGAAAACCTATCACCACTCTCTTTCTTTGTTATTTTTTTGAAAGCCTCATCTAACAATTCTTCATATTTCATTCTCTCACCCTTATTTTTCCCGGTTCAATCTCTACTATTTTACCTTCTTCTATCAACTCTGAGAGTAGTCTATCTATAACGTTTGAGCTCAGGTTTATGGAATTGAATACATCTATTAAATTCACTCCTTCCCCTCTTTCCAACTCTTTTATAACCTTTATTATTTTAGACTTGAAATCTTTGCTCTCATCTTTTCTTTGAAGAATAAAGTTTATTTCCTCCTCTGAAAAATTATACTTTTCTTTAATTAATGTGTAGAACTCCTCATCGCTTAATTTTTCCCTTAGAGAAATAACTTCATCTATTATTCTTTTTCTTTCTATCAACCTTTTCAATATTTCCAACCTTCTATAACTTTCAAAATTCGGGTCGTCTACATTTCTTATGATTTCTACTCCGATGTAGACTTCATCGCCCCAAAATCTAGGTTTTCCTATTACAACAACATTTTGTCCAACATTAAATTTTTCTATTTTTTTCACTTCATCTCTAAAAGCCTTTACTCTAATAGCCCCGCTGAAATCATTTATGGTTAGAGTTCCATAGTTTTTATCATCCGAAATAAACTTATCCGTTATTACCCCAAAAATATTAACTCTTGCTATTCTCTCCCCATACTTCGTTAGAATAAAACTAGGTCTAAGAGCTTCTCTATCACCCTCATAAAATTTCCCACTACTTATCTCTTCGATACTACATTTTACAGCAGTTTGTCTTTCCATATTCTTTCTTGGTTGTAATGTGTTAAAAATATTAAGTTTTAAAAGCGGGACTATTCTTTTATCAAAACGGCATTGACCACTCCGTCTTGTGATGGTCTAGAAGTGACTTTTGCATTACCAATTTCTGTTTTAATTATACAACCCTTTGTTATTATTTTCCTTCTAATAAAATCTACGTTTGCTGGATTTTCCACAACATCTATTATCTTTACCTTCTTACAACTTTTTGTGCTTGGATCGTAAACATTAGCATAGTTAGCATGGTATAGTCTTATTTTCGTATTTCCACCAAAAACATCTATTGTTTTTCTCTTTTCCTCACCGACCTTTGTATGAGTAGGCTGAGAACCTAATTCTCTCTTCTTCTTTTTTCTATTCGGTTTTATTCTTGCTCCTGTGTAGCTTCTACCTGTCAGTCCTCTTTGCCAAATCGCCATAGACTTGTTTTATTTTTTATACTATTTATATTTTTCACTTTTAATAAGGGTATGGACGAAGTTAAAGATTTGGATTTGAGTGAAGAAGACACGATAGAAACTATAGTAAAAAAAATGGAAAAGATGGGCGGATTTCAAGGTAGATATTTTTCAGAGGCTGCGGCAATTTTGGAGGAAATGATAAATTCAAAAGAAGTACTCAAATTCCTATCTTTCCCTGCTTGTATAATTTCCACAGGTTTAAGAGGAGTGATTAAAGAAATGGTTAAAAGAAAGTGGTTCGATGTTGTTATAACAACTTGTGGAACTCTGGATCATGATATTGCTAGAAGTTTTGAAAAATATGTTAAAGGTGATTTCTTTTCTGATGATGTGGAGTTACATAAAAAAGACATTCATAGGCTTGGAAACGTTTTCATCCCGAAAAAATCTTACGGATTGATAATAGAGAAAAAAATGAAAGAATGGTTGCCAGAGATCTATAAAACCAAAAAAGAGTTGTCTACTTATGAGTTTTGTTGGGAGATCGGAAAACGTCTTAATGAAAGTTCGATACTTTTTTGGTGTGAGAAGAATAAAATACCGATGTTAGTCCCAGGTATAACTGACGGAGCTGTAGGATACCAGTTGTGGGAGTTTTGGCAAGAAAGAAAAGACTTTAAGATAGATTTACTTAAGGATGAACAACTTTTAAGCGATTTGGTTTGGAGTGCAAAGAAAAGCGGGGCTTTAATAATAGGAGGTGGAATATCTAAACATCATGTAATATGGTGGAATCAGTTTAAAGGCGGGCTAGATTATGTCGTTTATATAACCACTGCTGTCGAATGGGACGGAAGTTTAAGTGGGGCTCAAACCAAAGAAGCTATTTCTTGGGGTAAGGTAAAGGAGAGGTCGAAAAACGTTACGCTATATTCTGACGTTACCATCGTTCTACCTTTTTTATTCTACTATATATTAAAAAGATTAGAATCATAGTTCTAACGCGTAAATTTCCATATCTTTGTTGTATTTCATACCATCTATCTTAGGTACTACGTCTTCTTCACTATCTATTTCCGAACTTTTAATCCTATAGTATTTTTCTTCGTAAGAAGGTGGGACTTCGTTCCCATAGCCAATTTTAACATACTTTTTTATATTTTCTATTTCTTCCTTTTTCTCTAGTTGTTCGTAAGTTTTCGGTTCATTTGGCTTTGTATCGAAATCATTCGAATTAATATCGTGTGGTGGTTCTTCCTCACCATCCATCTTTCCCCATCTCCTAATAATTTTAATTTATAACTTGATGAGTTTAAAAATTTTTATTGACCGATATAAATCGACGTGCGCCAGTCGTCTAGCCTGGTTAGGACACGAGCTTGCCAAGCTCGGAGCCCGGGTTCAAATCCCGGCTGGCGCATTTTTTTGTGGAATCTTGACTCTTTTCATTTTTCATTAACCACTTAAAGATTTCCCCACGGAATTTTCTTAAATTCTCTATCAATTTTTCGTCATATTTCAAGATTATTTTGTTATTTTCAACTTTAAAGTAGGTAATACTTCTTTCCAAACCGGCGTGAGCAAGAAAATTCCTTTTTATATTGGAAGTGTGTTTTGGTTTTTGAGACGAATCTTGATTTTTTTGTGTATCTTCAATGTCTTTTAATTTCAAATAATCTTTTATATCTTTGTTATTTGCAAAGTTTTTAATTTTGTTTTCTATATTTTCTATTTCGTTCTCCAGGAAAATAAGGTTAGTTTTTAGATCTATTTTTTCGTTTTCATAAATTTCCTTAAATTTTCTTAATTCTTCTAACTCGATTTCAGTTTTGTTTGTTAATCCAAGTTTTTTTAACAACTTTTTTAATCCAATGAATAAACCAATAGATATAACAATGTTAGTTATACTATCACCTTTAAATCCTATAGAAGTCAAAAAATTTTCTTCTCTAAATTTTTTTTGTGTTATTTCTGAAATTTCAAATATCATTCTTTCTAATTCTTCGACGTCATCTTCATACATGTAGAAACAAACTAAGGGAGCACAATTTTTGACTGAGTTATAAATTATATAATTTTTTATAAGGAGTTCTTTTAGTTTTTTACTCTTTTCCTTATACCAATTAATATCTATTTTTTCTATGTTTTTTATTACATTGCCTGAATGAACTTCGTCAAATTTTATTTGAGGTTTGAATATAGTCATAGTGTCAAAATCAACAAAGTTTAATTTTAGGCTATCTTTTTCTTTAATAGGTATGACTGGCTCGGAATAGAATATTTTGAATTCAAGTTTGTGAGTTTCATTATCTAAATTAAATAGCTTAGCAAAAACTATAGATTTTTTTATCACATTCGTCAACAAAGATATGTATATGTTTTGTCCTGTGGAAATGTCCAAATATATCGCCTTGATATTTTCTTTATGTTTCAAAATTTCTTCTACTACTTTTAGAAAAATAAGGGCTTCAATTTCTTTAAAATCGCCTTTAAACTCCTTATTGTTGTAAGTTCCAATTGACGGAAAGAAAAATATCTCACAATTTCCAAATTTTTCTTTAATTTTTTCCTCGATTTTATCGTATCGGATTCCATTTTTCAAATTCTTTTGGTCTTCGAAAAGTAAATATAAGCTAATAGGGAAAAGTAACAAAATTTTTAATTCTTTATTCGATTTTTCTAAATATTCTTTCATCGCAAGAGATGGTGAAATCGCTTCTATAGAATCTTCTTTCACATCCCTTATAATATATTTGTATGGTTTGTCTTTGTTTATTGAATCTGGTGATGGTATAGAAAGTATTAGGATCATAAATTAATTTAGTTTAAGTATTTAACCTATTATTCTATGAAAATTTTAGTCTGAAGGATAAAGACGTATAATGATTTTGTTCTAAACAGACTTGGTAAGATTTTACAAAGATTTGGTAGAGGGAGAGAAGAGAATAATTTTTTATGAATATGAATAAGATAAAAGGGCGGATTTCTAAAAACTGAAAACTAAATTTGGAATATTTTTGGATCACGAATTTGTGTTTAAGTTATTACCATATAATCTTCCCCTTCCATACTCTCTAGTTCTCCTTAAACTGGAAAATGTTTTTGGTTATGGGTTTTACTATAGCTTCCAACTTCCATACTCTCTAGTTCTCCTTAAACATACGGAGAGTTGAAGTTGTGTTTGAGATATTCAAACACTTGCTTCCATACTCTCTAGTTCTCCTTAAACAAGTTGTTGTTGTTTTGGAAATAGCGATGGTTCTGAACGCTGCTTCCATACTCTCTAGTTCTCCTTAAACCTAAGAGTTTTTCAGAAGCTACACGCGGACGGCTTTATAATTGAAGACTTCCATACTCTCTAGTTCTCCTTAAACATGATAAAGCTTATTATCTGGAGGTTCGCGACGATTTTCGAGATATGCTTCCATACTCTCTAGTTCTCCTTAAACCAAAGTTCTTCTAGCTTCTTTGGTGCATGACTTCGAAGAGTGTGCTTCCATACTCTCTAGTTCTCCTTAAACAGGAGAAGTTGAAAAAAGTAAGGTTTGTTATAAGCTTGGAAGTAGCGCTTCCATACTCTCTAGTTCTCCTTAAACTATCACTAGTAGAATTAAAATCA
>JANXEV010000019.1 GCA_025057985.1 Candidatus Aenigmatarchaeota archaeon | reverse complement strand
CTTCCAAGCAAATCTATTTTTTGAGGGGAATCGTATGAATAGATGAGAGTGTTTTTTTCTCTGTCTAGGAAATAATATCCATCGGAAACGGAAAGGGAGATAGTTCGTTTTGAATTTTGTGCTTCCAATGCTACTTCTTTTATAACTGAGTTGATTAGGTCGAAGTTTGATGAGGCTTCGTTAATCAAGTTTATAGCTCTATTTTTTTCTATCGTTGGTTTTACGACCGTTAAAGCCAAGGTTATCATGGCTATAGTGGTTCCTATAATCATTATAAATCCTAGTAGAGGACTTAGACATTTCATTTTAAAATTTAATCTAGGAAGATTAAAAACAAAATGAGGATTTCGGAGCAGATTTTTCCTAGAGTCGTCGCACTGGTAGTTACGATAAGTAAAGAGAATAAACCTAACGTCATGACCGCAAGTTTTTTGATGCCTGTAAGTTTTGAACCAAAATTTATAGCTTTTGCTATTTCTCCTCAAAGATATAGTTTCAAAAATTTACAAGAGGTAGGAGAATTTACTGTAAACATTTGTAAGAGCGAGATGAAAGAACAGGCAATAATATGTGGTAGTCTTTCTGGTAAGGATAAAAACAAGTTTGAGTTAGCAAAATTGGAAGTCGAAAACTCGAAGAAAGTCAAACCACCTGTGGTGAAAAATTCTCCTATAAGTTTTGAGTGTAAGGTCGAGTTTATGAAAGAATTTGGTGACCATTTTCTGATTGTCGGTAGAGTAGTAGAAGAACATATCAGAGAAAAAGAATTTAAGCCTTTGTTACACAAGTCCGGTTCTTCGTACTTGCTTCTTTGATAGGTTTGAAACGACTGACAGATATCAGATTTTTATCGCCTTTAAGCTAAAGAATTACTGAAAGGAAAAAGACAAAGTGGATAAAACAATCTTAAAGTAGGTAGGTAAGTGGTTAAAAGTTTTTAGCTCGGGAGGGGATTTGAACCCCTGTAGACCGGTGTTTGCCTATCACCGATCAATACACCAGTCTGCAGCCGGTTGCCTAGCCCCTCGGCCACCCGAGCATATAATAAATTTTCTCAATTTTATAAAACACTAAGATACCTGTTTCCTCCATCTGGAAAGACTGTAACAACGACTTTACCTTCGCCAAGTTCTTTCGCTTTCTGTAACGCAACATACATATTCGCACCGGAGCTTAAACCGACAAACAAACCTTCTTCTCTCGCCAATCTTTTTGTCATCTCAAAGGCGTCTTCGTCTCTAATCATAACTTTTTCGTCTAAGAAGCTAACATCAAGAATCGGTGGTTTATAATCTGAGTTGCTAAAATTTCTCAATCCCTGAATTTTAGAGTTTGGGTAAACTTCCACACCCACTATCCTTATTTTTGGATTGTGCTCCTTCAACCTTTTTCCAACACCCATGATCGTACCGCCAGTTCCTATACCTGCTACAAATGCGTCTATTTTACCACCAGTTTGCCTTATTATTTCCTCACCTGTTGTTTCGTAGTGCGCTAAAACATTAGCCTCGTTTTCATACTGATTCAAAATGACATATCCATTTTTTTCTGCCAATCTTTTCGCAAAACTTATAGCCCCATCTCTCCATTCTTCGTCTGGAACCAAAATCAACTCAGCGCCATATGCTTCTATTATTTTCCTTCTCTCTACACTCATCGACTCAGGCATCACGATAATAACTTTATATCCTAACGCTGCACCGAACATAGCTAGAGATATTCCTGTATTTCCAGAAGTAGGTTCTATGATCGTTTTTGTCTTAGAAAGTTTACCTTCTTTCATAGCCTTCTCGAGCATGTATTTTACAGCTCTGTCTTTTATCGATCCGGACGGGTTGAACATTTCTAATTTTGCAAGAATAGTTGCACAACCTTCCTCAGGTATTTTTTTAATTTCAACAAGAGGAGTATTTCCAACTAAGGAGAAAATATCTTTCTTCAATTCAGCAAAAACGATCTACCATCTTTTTTCACCTATCCAAGAATTTTGTTTTCATAGTTTATAAATATATCGGT
>JANXEV010000018.1 GCA_025057985.1 Candidatus Aenigmatarchaeota archaeon | reverse complement strand
CATCCGCTAATTGGACTCTGCACCCTTTCTATATCTTTGATTCTTGGTATCATTCTAAAGCTTTTATTTTAATTAAAAGTCTTCTCCTTTGGAAAGATTTTATTTTTGTTATCTTCACCTTTAAATCTTTTTTCTAACCTCAAATCTGAGATTAAATGGAAATTCGGTAATTTTAGGAAATTCTATCAGCTTTTATTTTTCTTCTATCGAATTTGAAATGCATTCAATTTCGACAGAACTCTCTGTCCAATTCCTTTGAACTCGTTGCATTTACTCGGCTCTTCACATTCAGCACGCAAATCTTTATCTTTCTACTCAAAAATCTCGACCTTTAGAGAAACATAGAGATTTAATACACTTACATTTTGGACAAATATAGCGATAAGAGTATCAGTTTTCAGGATTATTTTGAACCTCTAACGAGTTTTTTCGGAAATCATAGAAAAAATAATCTTCTTTTATTAAATTTTTGCTGACATTATGATTTGTTTTAAGAGCGTCCAAATTCAAAGGATTCATACTTTTTTATCATTTTTTCGTCTACAGAGGGTTTAACCTTACCTAAGACTTCAAAAACGTCGTGAGTTCTGAGAATCTCTTCCTTACCACTTTCAATTTCTCTGCGAAACATCAATCTCTTTGCCTCATCGCAGATAAGCTTTATATCTGCTCCACTGTAACCTTCTGTTTTTTCAGCGAGAAGGTCAAAATCTACCTCATTCGGAACATCGAGATTTAGTTGGAAAATCTTTTTTCTTGCTTCAAAGTCAGGCAGAGGAATGTAGAATTTGAAGTCGAAACGACCCGGTCTAAGTGCAGCCGGATCAAGATTCCATGGAACGTTGGTCGCAGCCATTAGGAGTATGTTCTCATTTTTCGAATCTATTCCGTCCATTTCAGCAAGAAATTGTGGAACAACTCTCTGCATCACTGTAGAGTTAATCCCACTTCTTTTTGGTAGCAAAGCGTCAACCTCATCGATGAAGATTACCGCTCTCTTACTCTCTCTCGCTCTCTTAAAAAGTTCTGCAACTCTTTTCTCGCTCTCTCCTACCCATTTCGACATTATGTCGCTTGCTTTAACATAAAAAAAGTCTGCATCAAGCTCTCCAGCAACTGCTTTTGCTAAATGAGTTTTCCCAGTTCCTGGTGGACCATAAAGAAGGATTCCGCCCCCCGTCTTTAATTTCCATTTCTTAGCTTTGTCTGGATACTGGAATGGGATTATTATTAGCTCTTTTATTTTCTCCTTTAAATCTTCAAGTCCAGCGACATCTTTAAAGGTAACTTTTGGTCTTTCAACGATTTGAAATATCCTCTCCTCATCTTTCTCCTCTTCTTTTATCATTTCCATAGACTTTGCCTTTCTTATGAGCATTTCTGCATTTTTTAGTCTTATCTCTTTTAAATTGCCACTACTGAGCTTGGAAGCCTCTAAAAGATTTTTTGCAGCTATAAGATAAAACTCCCTTGCAGAATTGTATTTTTTCTCTCTCTCCTTTTTTATCGCTTTTGCGAGATATTCATCGGCTTTTTTCAGCAAGATCGATAACTCACTCATCAAATTTCTTTATTGGATCCTAAATTTTTAAGTTTTTTGAACGCCGATATTTTAAAATTTTAGAATTTTGATCTTCCCAGTTCTTCTTTTATTAGATCGATCTTTAGCGCGATAATGATACACTTTAAAGCTCGTATTTTTCTAATTCAAAGGATCACTTTCACCACTCATGAAAAAATCTGAATCTCTAAGGCTTCATAACTTTTTATCGGAAGTCGGATTTTTGTAGAGAATATTCCATAAAACTTTGGAATTTTTGAAAAGTCGCCTATCGCTTTAAGAATTTATAAAGAAGCAATTTTTATTCTGTTAGCTAAAACTTCCAGCTTTTCAATAAAGTTTTCATTGATTTCAACACCATTTTTGATCATGAGCTCCAATTCACCGATCGCGTTATCTATCTCATCTTTTAATCTGCCCTTCGAATATTTTTTAATCTCTTCTAAATACCTCATGACTTCCACCCTTCTCCCAATACGTGCACAATTTATTAAAAGTGAACAAATCGCTTCAATGTATTTTCTTTCAAGTTCTTCCATACTTATTTTGGGTTTAGAAACTTTTTCTCTAATTCTCTCAATTTCTATGTTAGATTTGAGTGATTCGAGGAGATTAATTAATTCTATACTCTTTTTTGAATTCAGATAAAATTTATAGTCGTCTTCAATTAATTGTATGTGTTCTCTCAAAACTTCGCTTGACTCTTTCGAAACTTCATCCATGAGTTTCAAGAACGTTTTTTTCATGTAGATAAATTTCAAAATATCAAAAAACTTCTTAAAATCTTTTTCTTCCTTTTTATATTTAAAGTCCAATAGAACTTTTATAGCATCATCCAAATATTTTTGGAGCAAAAATAAAATGCAAGATTCTTCGTCTGTTCTCTTATCTTCTTTCTCTGATCTAATTATCATCAGAGTTTGCATACCAATCTCGACGATTGAACCATCGGCAATTTCTGAGGGAAGACTCTTCGCTTTATAAAGCCATCCATCTATTATTTTACCGTTTATTCGAGTTCCGTTCAAACTTCCCAAGT
>JANXEV010000017.1 GCA_025057985.1 Candidatus Aenigmatarchaeota archaeon | reverse complement strand
AACTAAAACCATGCTCGATGGAATTCCAAAGAGAGAATATCCAAGGCTATTTTATCGCTACGCCAAAGAGTTTCTCGAAGTTTTAGCTGGAAAGACGAGTCTAAAGCTTTATTTAGCCTACAATTATCCGAGTTTTTACAAAGCAGAGTTTGTGGAGGGAGAGGTTTTGAAATGGAAAGGAGGGCATCTCCCAAGCAAATTTATTTTCGAAAGCGAAGAATACAACTACTTTTACCATACTTACAACGCAACATGGAAGAATGAGAGATGCATAGAAGTTCCAATAGTAAAAAAGATTTACGAAAAATACAGAGATGAATCAAAAATACTCGAACTTGGAAACGTTTTCTCCCATTATTTCAATGTTAAACACACCATTGTCGACAAATACGAGAGAGCACCAAATGTAATAAATGAAGATATAGTTAATTTCTCTACAAAAGATAAATACGATTTAATTTTTAGTATCTCAACTTTAGAACATGTTGGTTGGGATGAAAAACCACGAGAGCCTGAGAAAGTTTACATGGCAATTTCAAATCTAAAAAGATTACTTTCTGATGACGGTATGTTAGTAGTAACAGTCCCATTAGGTTATAATCCTGTAATAGATGATATTATAGAAAAAGAGAATAAAAATCCAAAAAACTTTACTAAAATTAGATACATGAAAAAAATTACCCAGAACGATTGGAAACAGGTTGAATATGGTGAAGTTCGTGGGATAAGCTACGATTTTCATAGCCCTAGCGCAAAAGCTGTTGCAATATGTTTCTATACAAAAAGCTTATAGTTAAAATTTACCCCCATACAAAACGAGCTTGGAACGATATCTACATTGCTTTCAAACAGAAAGGGGACGATTTTGGAAAGGGCTGATTACAGCAAAAAGATAAAGGTAAAAGCAGTTAGCTTAGATAAATTTATCGAAATAAATGAAATAAAACAGGTAGATTTCATAAAGATCGACACAGAAGGAGCTGAAAAAGAGATTATAAAAGGAGCGAAAGAAACGATAAGGAAATTCAAGCCGAAAATGGCAATAGCTGCGTATCACTTCCCAGATGACAAGGAAAAGATTCCTGAACTTGTGCTTTCGATAAGAGACGATTATAAGTTTAAGCTTGTGAACAAAGGTGAAGAAGATTTGTTTTTCTTTTAATCTTTTCTAAAAACAGCCTCATAAAGTTTTAAAGTCTCTTCTGCAGTCTTTTCCCAAGTAAAAATTTTGCTTCTTTCTAAAGATTTCTTACAAATTTTTTCTTCCTTCTCTAATACTTTTAGCAAAGCTTCTGCAAAATTTTTGATCGCATTACTGTCTAAATCAACCAATATTCCAGCATTACCAACTACTTCTGGAATCGATGCTCTATTTGAAGCGACAACTGGAATCCCACATGCCATTGCTTCGAGAATTGGCAACCCAAAACCCTCATATTCAGAAGTATGTAGATATACATCTGCAGAGTTGTAAAGCTTTGGCATATCTTCTTCTTTTATCCATTCCATACTGATTATACCTTCTCCTTCCAGTTTTTCTGAGTAACCAGCTTTAATCATTTCTACGTCATCTCTATATTTTTTTATTTCCTCAAAAATTTTTTTGGCTAAATCTATCCTTTTGTGATAAAGATTTGAAGCGACGTAGAGTATGTATTTCCTATCCATGCTTAAACCAAAGAATTTTCTACAGCTTTCTTTTGAAAGCGGTTTGTAGAGCTGATGATCTACACCTTGATAAATTATTGAAATGTTCTCTTCTCTTACGTTTAAAAGTCTCACAATCTCATTTTTTGTGAATTTTGAAATTGCTATCAGGTGTTCTATTCTTTTAAGAGCTCTTGGAACGATTTTCCATTGAATTTTTTCTGAAATGTCTCTTATTTCAAAAGGATACAGTAAGGGAGCTAAATCGTGAACAGTTATAACATGATTTCTTGGTTTTTTAAGATAAATTGCAGGAGCCAAAACTTGAGATGTCCCGTGAACGTTGCTTTTTCCCTTATATTTTATCAACCAAGAAAAGACCACCGAATCGAGAACTCTTTTAGTTCCACGCAAGATTCTATGGATTTTTAGCTCGATGGATTTTTTTTCTGCTACTTCTAACAATTTTTCAAACAAATTATCCTCATACTTTCGAATTCCACTTATTTCATTTATTCTCGATGAATTCCAGTGATAAACTTCCATGTCAAGCCTTCTTAGATTATGATTTAAATATTTGCAGTCTCTTTTCCACTAACTTAACAAAGTTTTCCAAACCATTTTTCGAGTTCAAACCCTCCAAGCTTTTTAAAGCGTTTTCGTAGCTATCTAATCCAAGAAATTCGAAGACTCCTTTTTCGATCATTTTTAAACTTGCCTCGAGCTTAACGGAGAATTTTTTAAATAGATTTATCTGAATGAATAACCAATACAACAATGAATAATAAAGCGATCTAAAACTTATAGAACTTATAGATGATTTAATACCAACAAAAAGCATGTAAAGGTTGTATTCTGTTGCTAATAAGAACCAACCGATTTTTCCAAGCTTAGATTGCAGAAATAGTATTTTTCCAATTTTTTTAATAAAAGGATTTGGATTTTGATATTTGATGTATGGACTAAATGTCGAATGCATGATCTTATAAACGTATTGCCAAGATTCGTAAACCGCATATTTCTTAAGCTTTTTTATATTTAAATCCAATTCATAATGCACAAGGTTATACTTTTCTTCCAGTTCAATAGGCTCGATTTTAGAAAGCCATGTGAAATGTATAAGTCCGGTAGGAATTATAAAACCTCTATAAAATAACC
>JANXEV010000016.1 GCA_025057985.1 Candidatus Aenigmatarchaeota archaeon | reverse complement strand
CGGCCTTCTTTTGCTTGTAGGCGTATTTTTCCAGCAACTTTCACCTCCATAAAAAACTTAGTCCCAAGTAAACCCAAAATCGGATCGCCGTAATTTTTAGCTTTTTGTGCAAGGACAAATATGCTTACGGCTAAGCTTTATGATAAACCGAAAATAAGATTCGCTTGTTTGTTGGGCGAAGAAGAGAAATTACCACATAGGGTTTTAAAATATTTAGCGTTTTCTCAATGTAACCTCTTACATGTTTGGATGTCTTTTCTCGATCTTTGCCTCTTTACGGGAAAATAATCTTGAAACTAGTAAAGCCTCGATGAGGTAATGATTACCTAAATAGCGGCTACTTAACGACATGGTAATTTCAAGTAGACCGATAATATCTCCTTACAGATGCTCTATCATTCGGTTCGTCTTGACAATTTCAAAGGATTCATTCTCAAATGGAAACCTGTTTTTTCCTGCGTCAATTCTATAACCCTAAGCTCATTTTTCTTTAAGTTTCTCATGGAAACGTTCGATAGCAAAGAATACTTTATCAAATTCATTTCGGGCTTTTGCGCCTACATCCTATACTTTTGAAATTCCCTGATGGTTTAAGTAATAACCAAGCATACTTTTATTTAAACGATAGGCCTACCATTCGATTCCCTGTTGGTTTTTCAAGAAAGTCCTTAATCATGGCTGTTTTCTGTAAAAGGTTATTTTATAGTCTTGTCCTTTTTTTTACTCATTGGAAGATGCCTTTAAACCTTTTTTCGAATTTTGCGCAGGTTTTAGAGGTAACTGGAAGCGTAAGGTATCTTGTGAATATCTCAAGCACTAGCTTTTTCCCGTTTTACAGCAATCGGGAGGATAGGTTGCAGAGTTATCTATGTTTAAACCTACGATAAACTTTAAGGATCGTAGATGCCTCGCCTATTCTTCAGGGCGTCTTTAATCGTATTTTTTATGCGCAAATCATGTTTTTTGATCCAGAACTTTTTTGGTAATAGGTTTTTTTAAATGCCAAAGCCCCGATTATGTAGTTAATTGCGGGATCATTAACTTTCCTAAAAGTTGAGGCGCCTAAAAAAGTTCTCATAAGAAAGTCATAGTCTTCTGCCACCTTAAACGATGTGTCAAACTGTCCAATTTTTTAAACACAACGACTTTGGTTATGCTATCCGGGTGGAAGAAAATAAGATCACTATGGGTCTTTGAGAAATTCTCAGGAGGGTTTCTTACGTGCAAAATATGATCTTCACACCATGCCAAACCTTCCATTGGATATCAGTATCCAGATAGCTACCCATTGCCTTGATAAAAAGCTCCAAAGTTTTTTTTCTAACAGTCATCGCTACCAAAAAATCAGATCCAGTTGCCCAGAGCTACTTATGTTTGCACCGTTGTATATCCCATTTATCTTTTCAGTCGCTCAACAATCAATATGCTTTCCTCGTACTCTTTTATAATAGTAACCGTATTATCCGTCGAACCTCCATCACTGAATATATACTCGACATTGGGATAGGTTTGAAAAATCAAACCGTCAACGGTTTGTCTCAAATACTTCTAATCATTGAAAACTACAGTGACAACGGTGATCAGTGGAAGTTATTTAATAGTTTTGCTGTCTTCCGAGGAGGCTAAGTAATCAAAATTTTTTCGGGAATCTCAGGTGAGGCTGGCTTCACTGGACAACCTTTCAAAACGTGTACCATAAGCAATCCTTTTTTAACCTATAACTGAATTTTAAGCATCCTCTTTTCCTGAGTCCTCCCTCTCTTTGTGTTCCTTCTCCTACTGGAAGAAAGAGCATAGTTTCAAACTTGTCCTCCGGCTTGCCAGCAAACTTTGAGTTAAAGATTTTGAACTCGGGGACGGTTATATTCCACATGGCTTCCTTTAACAATTTCCCATCATTTCCAAACAGCTCTCGGCTGGCAATCTTACACATCAACCTAGTAGACATGTCCCAACCTCCTTATTGTTTACCCAATATCTGGGCAATTTTCTCACCATATCCACACTAATCTTTATTTACGCTAAGTTTGCTTAAATGTCTATATTCACGACTGATTTTTATAATTCTTCAAGATTTTTTTCTGTCTCTGGATGATGAATCACACGATAGTTTGATATCATTTAGCATTAACCACATTCTACTTTTCTATCTTGTACTTCGGAAAAAACAGGGTCTTGAAGTTATCTTCTGGCTTACCATATAAGTCTTGAGCCGACAATTTAAGGTTAAGATATGATTGTTTTGTAGACTCTACTTTTTATCGGTTTCCAATCGCCTTCCGATTACTTTTGATTGAGGAGGTTTAAAAGCAATCCTGTGGTTTTATCCTTGATAATTACCGTAATACCTCTATAGGGATTGGCAAATACGCGAAAAGTTTCAATAGCTATAAACTGGGTATGTTTTTCCAGGTGGATAGCTTAATCGAATATAGGTCGAAAATACTTTCCAATGTGTCTTCGAACTTATTAGATAAAATCTGCTGAAATTTTAACTTGCCCTTTGATGCCAGTGTTTCCCTTAAATCCTTGTTATAAATAGGCAATTTTAAGTGATGGACCAAACTTTTTACATTATACAAATCACAAAACAATCCTGCGTCTCCTATTTGCGCTCTAAAGTCTGGAGTATCGCTATATATAACTGGTGTTTCTAAAGCAAAAGCTTCAAGAGGAGGCAGGTTTGTTGGTCCAAAGTAGGTGGGCATGACCAGTGCTAAGGCCTCTTTATACAAGGCCCTAACATCCTCACCACTAACAAACCCAATATATTTAAGCTGTTTTTCGATTCCAAGAGTTTTTGCATAACTCATTACATGATTTAAATTTCCTTTGTCAGATCCAGAAAAAACTACATTCAGGTATATGCCTTCGTCTTTAAGGATCTTTATAGCGTTTAGTACGTATACATGATTTTTATGGGGCCAGAATTGCGCGGGATAGTATATAAACTGTCCATCCACTGAATATTTGGCTTTAATATCTACGTTTACCTTATCGCTTATTATATGGAGTGGCGGTAAGAATGGAACAATGTATATTCTTTCCTCATTTACTCCATAGTACCGCACTATTTTTTGCTTGGTTCCTATGTTGTCTATTATAACTGCAACTGCTTTCTTGAAAACACAATTCTATAAAAACTCGCCTCAGGAAATTTGGGAGGACCTAGATGACATAAATCCCACACAGTAATTATGAAGTTATCCATAAATAAATCAAAAGCGAGACTAGAAGGCGACAAAACGTAAATAAGATCAATGTTGTATCTTATAAATTGCCTTTCTACTTTGCTTATTAGTTGCAAGCCATTAACTTAATTACGTTTCCTTTATAAATTTAACCAACTTGTCTATTCCTTTTCTTAATCA
>JANXEV010000015.1 GCA_025057985.1 Candidatus Aenigmatarchaeota archaeon | reverse complement strand
TTTATTATAATTGCATCAAAGTTTTTTAAAATTTTTGAACCTTTTTTAAACCAATCAAATGCAACCCTTGGCCAATTTAGCTTTAATTCATCATTCAATGAAATTACTTCAATTTCAAAATCGAGCATATGGTTTTTTCTAAAAAATTCACTTAAATTTTCTTTTTTTGTTCCGTAAAAGCTCCAAGTTAAAATCTTAACTTCATTGCCGAGCTTAACCCTTCAGCTAAATTTGCAATAAATTTGTTAACGCCATCTAAATTCGTTATATACTCACGCCTAATGATCCCAATCCATTTTCCCCATCTCTTCGGTGTATGAGTTTTAAATTATCTGATTTAAAAGCTTTTGAGAACTACTCAGCAAAAATTTCGAGATGAATCTTTACTTGAAGTTCATTCTTGGAAAAGAACTTGGCTATTTTCCGATAACGAATAGCCTTACAAAGCTTTTCAATGAACTCTCAGAGATTGATAAAGCCTTTACAGAAGTTCAAGAAGGGGTTTGAGATTGTTGTTAAGCGATTGGTAGAGGAAAAAGAAAAAAAGAGAAGATTTTCAAGAACGTTGAGAAGTATGCTAAAAAGTGAAATCGCTCGCAAAAAATATTTTAAGGAATGGAAAGTTTTTATGTTCTGCTCCGCTTTGCGAGGGGATTAAAATGTTATGCTCTCTGACATCGAAATCGCAATTGTGACTCCTTGCAAGGAAAACGAGAAAATTTTGGAATTTAAAGCTGAAGTGGCGAAAAATTGGGATTTTTTCGAGCTACACGTCGTTGATGAGAAGTTATGGAATTTCTATAAGAGGTTTATCGATGTTTTTAAAGAAGTTCAAACTTAAGATGAAAGAAGAAATTCTCATCTAATCCTTAGCTTCATCGAAAGATGGGGGAAAACACCAAGAATAGAGTTTAAGACTTTACGATGCTATTTAAAAAAGATTAAAAGAAAAAATAATCTTCATCTTACACTCCACGAACTGATTTTAAAGTCTATCTTTTCGAAACTCTAACTTTTACCAATTATCTTCCTTAGATTTTTTTCTAAATTCTCAACACATTTTTCCCAAGTAAAGTATTTTTCAACCCTCTCTCTACCCTTTCTTCCCATTATCTCGGTGACTTCTGGATTCTCTAGAAGATATTTTATAGCCTCTGCAAATTCTTTTTCGTCTCTTTCGGTCAATAAGCCTGTAACTCCATCAACAACTGATTCTCTAAATCCTCCTTCTCTTACAGCAACGACAGGTGTTTCACATGCCATAGATTCAATTGCAGTTAAACCAAAAGGTTCCATCATATGTGCAGCAGTAGTTACTTTCGCTTTATTATATAGATATACTAATTCAATATCGTCAATATTTTCTTTTATTTCAAGAGTAACATCACATTTACTAGCAAGTGTTCTTAAATAGTTCTTATTCTTTTCTGGACCATTTCCGACTAATACTAATTTTGGTCTTTTTTGTTTAGGAATTGTTCCTAAGGCTCTTATAACGAAATCATGTGCTTTAACCGGATGTAGAACTCCTATAGATAAAATAAAATTCTCTTTTTCGATTTCTATTTTTCTAAACAAATTAGTGTCGACCCCGAGATAATTCGTTATAGAAAAGATTCCATATACTCTATATATATACTCCCGAGTATAATCAGAATTTGCTAAAACAAGGTCAGCTTTCTTTACTGAGAATTTGTCGATATAGCTATAGGGCAAATGAGCTAACTTTACTCTTGCGAGGTTGACCTCATAAACCATTCGAACTGGTTCCTGGCAATAATACACACACGGATATTTCAGAAAAGGTATTATAGGAGACGTTAAAAAATGATGAACAAAAATTAGGTCGTAATTTCTTTTATTTATCTCTCGGGATAATTTTATTAAGTAATATAAATGAAAAGAATACAAATTAATAAGAGAAAGAATTGGATTTTTATTTTTTTCCTTTTGAAGATCATACACTCCAATATTTTTTTCTTTGAATTTCTTCAAGAAGTATTCTGAGGCTTTTATAGTATATAAATCGATTTCATGACCTCGATCTTTTAAATACAAAATCATATTTAGAAATGCCCGTTCAGCTCCCCTTAATTGATCCAACCTGCTGTGAACCGCTGCTATTTTCATACTGCCGAAAAGCAAGTCTTAAAAAATAAATTTATCGTTTTAGTTAAAAAGCTACCTAATTCAAAAGATAATGTATCTTCGGTTTGACACTAATTTCTAGTAAATTTTAAATAGCGATAAAATAGCCTTGGATATTCTCTCTTCGGAATTCCATCGAGCATGGTTTTAGTAAAGGAAAAAATTTAAAAATTTATCTTAACAATTTGAGCGATCGAATCAATGAAAATCTTAAAAGAAAAAATCAAGAAAATTCAGCGAATAGCGCTTTCAGCTTTTTTCATCTTAAAAGGAAAAATTTAAGTTTTCAGAATTATTAAAAATATCGTGAGAAAAGAGGCGGAGAATTGGTTTAAGCAGAGTAAAGCTGATCTAAAGACCGCAGAAGATTGTTTTAAAGATAAAAATTATTATGCGGTTGCATTTTTTTGTCAACAAGCAGTTGAGAAGTCTCTGAAGGGTTTGTTTATTGTAAAAAAAAGAGATTATCCGATAAAGACTCACAACTTGCTCGAGCTTGCGAAAGAACTCTCTTTACCAGATGAGATTGTGAAAATAGCGAGAGAACGGAGTTCATAATAAGCAGATACCCCGATGCTGTTCATGGCGTTCCTGCAGAGCTTTATGATGAGGAAAAAGCGGAGAGGTTGCTTACCTAACAAAGAGGTTTTTTGAATGGTTGAAGAAAGAATTAGAGAATTTTTAGATAAGCTTAAGAATATTGAACCAGAATTGGTTATCCTTTTTGGAAGTAGAGCGAGGGGAGATTACTTAAAAAGCTCGGATTACGATCTCATAATTGTTTCGAAACACTTTTCGAATTTAGATTTCAGAGAAAGAATAATAAAGATTTATGAACTGCTCGACGATCCTACGAATTTGGACGTGCTTTGTTATACTCCTGAGGAATTTGAGGAAAAAAGAAAAGAGATTGGAATTGTTAGAAAGGCTTTAGAGGAGGGAATAATTTTAAAATTTTAATCTTGTAGTGGAATTTTTAAATTTTGGAGTTGCTAGAGAGTCTTTGAGGTAATTGCAAGCATGGACTGCACAATATTTTAAATAAAAATCAAAAGCAATTTGTTTTTAAAGGAGAATTCTAGAGACAGGAATTTTTTGTAGCTCACATCTTGCACAAGTTCCGTTTAACAGTGGAGCAGTATGGTACTAAGGAGAAGGTAAATCTACAATCTTGTTGAGCTTGAAGTTGGTAAAAGACTTTTTTGGATACATCAATTGCACTTTGTTCACAGCCAGGATTCGTTTCCATCTTACCGATAAGGGAAAAGTTGCTATAATTCGAATAGATTTAAAAGCAGATACTGTTATCGACGCGGAAAGGATCAAGAATTTGGATTTAAAGTCGAGCAGCATAAAGATAGATTAAGCTCAACTACTTCTTCTCAAAAAAAGAACTCCAAGCAATACTTCTAAACTCTAACCCTTCCTCTAAGACTTTTTTAACATTTCTACCTCACTCTTTTTCTTTCAAACTCTTTTATAACAGAAAAACATCTAAGTGCTCTTTTTTATCTCAAAATTCGTAGAAAAATCGAATTCTATCCAAAAAGTGCATTTCTCTAAGCTAATCAAAATCAAGTCAAGGTCTGAGCTTTTAAGATAATTCCCTCTGCCTCAAACAAAATTGCCTCTAAATCGTTTTTAATCTTCTCAACAAATATTTTTCAATTCTCTCTTTTAGCACCTTCAAGCTTTTGCAATAAATTTCGCATCAATCTCTCTAGCAACGCTGGAAGACAAAATCGGGTTTTAAATCCGCAAAATTTTTGCATTCCTCTGATATCACTACGGATTTTCTCAAA
>JANXEV010000014.1 GCA_025057985.1 Candidatus Aenigmatarchaeota archaeon | reverse complement strand
TAGTTTTTAATTGGTCAATTTTGATATAACCTTGGCTAACGCTATTTTTGATTTAATTCAAATTTTTGTTAATTAGTCATCTGGGTTCATCTTCGTTACTTTAAAATCTTTAAACTCCATTGGAATACCACACTCTGCGGCAGCTTGAATTAACTTATATATTATAAATTCATCTTCTGATTGAACAGTGATTTTTTTCCCACTCTTATAATCTTCTAGTAACTCTTTCATTCTTTCTACATCTAAGTTCTCCCTAATATATAACACACTGGTAGGCTTATACTTCTTTATATACTCTACAATTCTATGATTCCTTATTACTTTTTCTAATCCCCTACATTCGTAAAATATTACTGCCACAGCTACTGGCTTCTTTCCAACCTTAGACCTAATATCTCTCCAAGATTCCACAATATGTCCAGGTAATTTTATACAGTAAATTCCTTCCATCCCAAGAAGAGAAATTAATAAGTCTGCATAATATACAGGTTTATCGGATACTCCATCAACAACAATCAATGCTCCTGGTCCATACTTTTCTAAATGTTCTAATACTATTTCTGAAATTTCAAAAGCCGTAACCTCTCCAGATATATTCGGCTCTGGTTTTTTATCCAAAGATTCTTGACTAACAAAAGATCTACCTAAACCATATAGTTCCCTTACGTACATATCCGAGCAAAAATTTTTCTCTAAATACTCCACTTCCTCTTTTTCTATAAGTCTCCCTTGCCTCTCTTCATCTTTATCTCTATACTCCATCATCCTCACCCTTCACTTTTGATCTCCATCACCCTATCTCCAACAACCGTTTACTCGGAAACCACTCTATCATTCCAATCTCCATGAACCAGTTGTGTGCAATCACTTCTTTATCATCACAAAACATTACCATAACATATAACTGTACCTAAAAATTTAAATACTTATCGCACAGTAGTAAAAAATAAAAAAATGGGTGAGCGATCATCCAAAAGACTCTGATAAAAATTCACCGAAATTCCAAATTATCTATTCTGTAAAGTTTATTAATTAGTCCTACTATAATTTCTATGGACTTAGAAGAGAGACTAAGACTAATTAAGTTACCCCCAATCGAGGAAATAGTTACCGAGGAAGAACTAATAGAACTTCTAAGAACTAAAGAGAAAATTGTGGCCTACGACGGGTTTGAGCCAAGCGGGCTTATGCATTTAGGTACAGGAATTTTAAGAGCGATAAAACTTAAAGACTTTTTGGATGCAAAAATCGATTTTATAATATACATTGCCGATTGGTTTGCCTACCTGAACAATAAGTTTGGTGGGAACATAGAACTGATAAGAAAGGCTGGTGAATATTTCATAGAGGGTTGGAAGGCCTGTGGGGTTGATATCTCTAAAATAAAAATAGTTTGGTGTAGTGATTTGGTGAAAGACGTCGAATATTGGGAAACTTTCATGAAAATATCAAAAACGGTAACTATAAAAAGGGCATTAAGAGCGGTAACAGTAGCAGGGAGAGAAGAGAGCGACGTAAAAAGCCCATCGTTAATAATCTATCCGCTTATGCAAGCTACAGATGTTTTAATGTTAAACGATAAGAAAGGTGTTGACATCTGTGAACTAGGTATGGATCAAAGAAAAGTAAACATGTTGGTTAGAGAGATAGTAGAAGAATTTGGTAGAAAGAAACCTGTAGCCATTCATCATCATTTATTAAGGGGTTTGCAAACCGATGTAAAGATGGGAAGTTTTGACGAAAATGAAACGATAAATAAAGAAATAAGTTTGAAAATGAGCAAAAGTAAACCAGAAACTTGCATTTTTATCCACGACACTAGAGAAGATATAGAAAGAAAAATTATGAATGCGTTTTGCCCACCGAAAGATGTAGAAAATAACCCAGTAGTTGAAATTGTTAAATATATCATTTTTAGAAAATTCGATTCCTTCACAGTAAAAAGAAAAGAAAAATATGGCGGCAATTTAGAGTTTAAGAGCTACGAAGAGTTTGAGAAAAGTTATAAAAACGGGGAAATACATCCAATGGATTTGAAAGTCAGCGTTATCGAATATCTTGACGAAATATTAAGGCCTGTGAGAGAACATTTCGAAAAAAATAAGAAGGCAAGAGAATTGTATGAAATCGTTAGAGATGCAACAATAACGAGATAATTCACCAACCTTTTAGTCTATTTAAATTCTTTTTCTAATTAAAATTTAATGCAAAAAATTAAAGAAGAAATAAGAATTTTAGGGATAGACGACGGGCCTTTCGACAGAAGAAAAAGAAAAACTCTTGTAGTAGGTGTGATTTTTAGAGGAGGGGAATTTTTAGATGGTTTATTGAGTACTAAAATAGAGGTAGATGGTAAAGATTCGACAAAGATGTTAACGGAAATGGTAAACAAGAGTAAGCATAAAAGACAGTTAAAGGTAATTATGTTAGATGGTGTTACTTTGGGTGGTTTTAATGTAGTCGATGTGAGAGAATTGTTTGAAAAAACCAAAATACCTGTTATAGTTATAAATAGAAAATATCCGGATCTAGTTTCCATAAAAAACGCGCTAAAAAAAAACTTTGAGGATTGGGACCAGAGATGGAGAACCATCCTAAAGGCCGGTGAAATAAAAAAGATGGATTTGGGAAATTTTTCTATATTCTATCAAAATGTTGGTATAGAAAACGAAGAAACAGAAGAAATAATAATGTTAACACTCAAAAGAGCTCAAATACCGGAACCTCTAAGAATCGCTCATATTATAGCTACAGGAATCGTAAAAGGCGAGAGTGAGGGTCATGCTTAAAAATTTAAGAAAAAGGTGGGACAAAATCACCGAAGGATGGTTTGGTTATCTAATATACGCTTTACTTGGAATATTGTTGGCGTATCTCTTTAATTTTTTCTTTGGCATAATATTAAACACTGAGTTACCATTCGTAGTTATAGTTTCTAATTCGATGTCCCACTCTCCAAATTCACAAATTTGTGGCACTGATCTTGAAAATTATAAAAATAATTTTGACGATTACTGGAAGGTATGTGGAGAGAGTTATAAAGCTTTTAATATTACAAAAGAAATTTTTTCTGAGTTTCCATTTAAAAATGGGTTAGAAATAGGTGATATCGCTGTGATAATAGGGTCGAACGAATATAAAATAGGCGACGTTATCGTGTACAAACCGAGAAACGAAAAATATCCTATAATACATAGAATAGTTGCTTTGAACGAAGACGGTAGCTTTCAAACAAAAGGTGACAGAAACAACGGGCAACTCTACTATGAAAAAAGAGTTGAAAAATCTCAAATCTATGGAAAGGCTGTTTTAAGAATACCGTTGATAGGATGGCCTAAAGTAATTTTGACGAGGTTGATCGGAATATGAAATTTTGTAGTAAATGTGCGGGATTAATGACAAACGTAGAAGAAAAAGGGAAGAAATACCTAAAATGTAGTAAGTGTGGACATAAAGAAGAGATGAAAAAAGAAAAAATGGTTCTTAAAGAAGAGATAATAGAAGATAGTAGTAAAAAGTTGATAGTCTTCAAAAAAGGCGAAGAATTAGAGCAATTTCCGACGACAAAAATAACTTGCCCGAAGTGTATGAATGATGAAGCTTACTGGTGGATTCAGCAAACCAGAAGTTCAGACGAGCCTCCAACGATTTTCTATAAATGTAAAAAATGCAGCTATACGTGGAGAGTGTATGGATAAAATTTAAACAGCACGAACTAACTCACATTTAATCGAGACTTCAACGAAATGTTTAGCCCTACCTTCTCTAAATGCGGAACATTGATTTTCAGGTAAATCATCTACCCATTGTCTTGGACTATTCACTACATCACAAACCCAATCTGGCATTTCATTTATTGGGTTCAACAAACATGGTCCGTTTAATAAATCTACTCCACTTATCATTGCTTCTTTGCAAGCTTTTATACAAATTTCCGCTGCATTCTCTTTGATCGATGTTTGCTCTTTTACATGAAAAATGGGTGGTAAAGATAGTGCGACTAGTAGTATAATTACTAGGATCGACAACAAAATCATTTTTTTATTCATAATATTTCTTTGATTTTGATTTAAAAAATATAATATTTTATGCTAGGGGAGAAAATCAAATTCGGGTTCAAGTCAGATGAACATCCTGTGCGGAGGTCGCCTAGCCTGGTCAATGGCGCCAGCTTGAGGTGCTGGTGGCTTAGTGCCTTCGTGGGTTCAAATCCCACCCTCCGCAAAGGGAAAAAAAGATAGAAATAAACTTTATTTTTGTGAAGAATATTCATTATTTTGATCTTCTTCTTCAAATTTTACCCTAATTTCTATTCGGATCTCTTTTATTTTTTCAAGAAGTTTTTCAAACTTTTCATTATTGTTATTTAAGTAAACATTAATATCTAATAAATTAATTGGCCCACTACCAACTACTAATTTTTTTATTTTTCCT
>JANXEV010000013.1 GCA_025057985.1 Candidatus Aenigmatarchaeota archaeon | reverse complement strand
AATCTAGATCCGAAGTTTCTCTTTTAGATTTTTTGGTTAGCAACTCTTGTGCGGCCAAACCACCTATCACACACATTTCCACGTTTCTACAATTTTCAAACAAATCAGAAGCTAGCTCCAAAAGTTTTTTCGAATTTCTTGTAGTGTTTTTCATATTCTTCATTATTACTACTTATAAGTAGTATTTATAAATTTTATACCAAAGGAAGTGGAAACAAAATAAAAAAAGTATACTATTTTTATAGAAAGAAAGTTTAAAAAGACAAAAAAACAAATAAAAATTCATGGCATTAAGACCAGCTAGAACTATACGAAGACTAGAACGACCTTACACCAGAGTTAGCCAGAAAAATCCTCGAAAAAGCTATGTGGTTGGTGTGCCTTTTCCTAAAATACATCAGTTTAGAATGGGGAATCCTAACGGCGATTTTGATGTCGCTCTTTATCTAGTGTCTAAAGATGGTGTGCAAATAAGACACAATGCTCTAGAAGCGGCAAGAATATCTTCACATGGCTTTCTAGAAAAAAAAATTGGCTCACAAAACTACTATATGCAGATTTTAAAATATCCATTCCACGTGATAAGGGAAAAACCAATCGCTACTGGTGCTGGTGCGGATAGATATTCACAAGGAATGAGACTATCTTTCGGTAAACCGGTTGGCACAAGTCTTCAAGTGAAGCCCGGTATGAAACTTGTAATGGTAAAAACCAAGAAAGAATTTCTAGACGTAGCGAAAGAGGCTTTGAGAAGGTTTAAGCTAAAAATTCCTGCTAGATGTTCGATTGAAATAGCTGAATAGTTTTCAAACCAAAAAATTCAATCACATTCCTATCGGTTACCTTTTCAACCTCTTCTAAACTCATCCCTTTAATTTCGGCGACTTTTTTTGCAACAACAATCACGTCCGTAGGCAGAGATGGTTTTCCTTCCAACTTCATCCAAGGTGCGTCTGTCTCTAACATAATCCTCTCGATCGGTGTCTTTTTAACTATTTTTTTATGAGTTTTACTCCTTAGCAAAATCGGCCCCACTGAAATTCTCCACTCATTACTCAAAATTTTATCCAAAAACTTATCCCCACCAAACATATGCAGATGAACCATTTGGTAATCTTTTTCTTCGAGAATTTTTATCGCATCCTCATAAGCTTCTCTAATGTGTATAGTAATCGGTTTTTCCACACGTTTAGCGAAATCGACTAAACTCTCAAAATATTCTTTTTGTTTTTCTCTAAGTTTTTCGTCATTGACCCAAAAATAATCCAGACCTATTTCTCCTATCGAAACCACATTCTCTTTATTTTTTTCTACGAAATCTATAAAGGCTCTAAGAACCTTCTCGTCTATTTCTTCTATGTATTCTGGATGTAAACCAATGCTACAAAAAACAAACCCGGAATATCTTTTGCATAAGTTTAGCGTGTAGTCAAAATCCTTCGGATGGGTAGCACAAGTAATTACAGCTTTTAAACCTATTTTACAACCTTCTATAACTTCTTCTATTTTCGTTTTAAAGCTCTCATGCTCCAAATGGCAATGAACGTCAATCATTAATTCATTATCTAGAAGTAGATTTAAAATGTTATGGGCTCGCGCGGATTCGAACCGCGATTACCGCCGCGTCAGGGCGGCGTCCTGCCATTAGACTACGAGCCCTTTTCTATGACTTAATTCTCCTAGACTATATTAATAATTACTAGAATTTCAATTAAAAACTATGGACGTGGAAAAAGACCTAGAAAACATAGCTGAGGAGATAAGAAAATGTACGGACTGTCAGCTTTACAGAAATAGAAAGAATGCTGTTCCTGGTGAAGGAAGTATAGAAAAAGGTATAATGATAATAGGAGAGGCGCCCGGCTATAACGAGGACTTACAGGGAAGACCTTTTGTTGGCAAAGCAGGAAAATTGTTGGAAGATTTACTTTCTATAGCCGGTTTAAAAAGAGATGAAGTTTTTATAACCAACGTAGTAAAGTGTAGACCTCCGAACAACAGACAACCCGAGGAAGCAGAAATAGATACTTGTAGTAAATATTTAGAAAAACAAATCAACACGATAAAACCGAAAATCATCGTATGTGTAGGTAATGTTTCATCAAATTTTATCTTTAAAAAGTTTGGATTAAAGTTTGAATCTATGAACAAACTCCATGGGAAGATTTTTCAAATTTCAAACTTAAAACTACAAACCCTAATCATACCTACCTATCATCCTGCAGCAATACTTAGAAATTTGAACTTACTTCCTCTGGCTAAGGAAGACTGGGAAAAAATCGGTGAAATTTTAAAATGAGTGTCTATATTTTAAAAAACAAACCTGTCGCTTTTATCAAAGATATAAACACTCTTGTAGCTACCGATTTTCATATAGGCTTCGAGTTGGACCTCAGAGAGAGGGGTATAAAAATTCCATCACAATCGGAGAAGTTTATAAAAATTTTAGAGGAAGCGAGAACAGAAACAGGGGCTAACAGATTGATACTTTTGGGTGATATAAAACACAAGGTTCCCCGGGCGACTTCGAAAGAGGTGAGTGAAGTGAAAAATTTCATCAAAAAATTGTCAGACGTTTTTAAAGTGGTCGTTTGTAAGGGAAACCACGATGACAGAATCGAAGACATAGTGGATCCATCTGTAAAAGTGTATGGTGCCAGAGGTTTGAAAATAAAAGACTATGGTTTTTTTCATGGACACGCATGGCCATTCACTAAGTTATGGAACGCTAAAACTTGGATTGTCGGTCATCTCCAGGCTCTGATAAAGTTGAAGTTCGGTAATGTAGTTGAAACAAAAAGGGTCGTGATAAAAGGTCGTCCTCGAATCAAAAAAGGTAAAATAGAAGATATAATAATCCTACCGGCTTTCAATGAATTGCTAGGTGGTCTGGTGCTAAACGATAGAAAAAACCAATTTACTGGTTTTCTTTTTGAAAAAATCTTAGACCATAAAAGCAGTCGCGTATATCTTCTAGATGGTACTGAGGTAGGCAACCTTAGAGATTTAATGACTCAGTAAACCTACTAAAAATAATTTTTTAATGGTTTTCCTTGTGTACACTTAAAGGTGGAGATAGAAAACGAAGCATAAGCAAGGCTTATATAATAAGGATTCATTTTGTTATATCGGAGGTGTATCACGATGCAAAAGAAAAAGAAAGAAGGACAACAACAAACTCAATAAAAATTTTCTGGTCCTTCGACCCTTTTTTTCTTTTTTTATCTCTAATAAATATTTATATTGTAGGTTGATAAATATATTCTAGGTGTATGGCATGAAAGTAATGGAGTTCCTAAAATCTAAGAAAGGAATGATAGTAGTAGCCGCAGCAATAATACTGGTAGTAATAGCTGCTTTAGTAATGACTGGAACTGTTAAATTCTAGATAAAATCATTTTTTCTCTTCTTTTTCTTTTTCTTCCAATTCTTTTTCTATCCCGAGTTTATTTGCTATTTCCTTCAGTCTATTCCTTATAGTTACCTCGGTTATACCCAAGGTGTCGGCAATCTCTCTTTGACTCCTTCTTTCACCGGTCAATACACTGGCTATGTATATAGCGGCCGCTGCAACCCCAGTAGGACCTTTGCCAGCACTCAAACCTTTCTTTTCAACCCTCTTTAGTATTTCTAAAGCTTTTGCTTGAACCCTATCACTCAAACCTAGCGTAGAACAGAATCTAGGCACAAAACTCTCAGGTGGAACCGGTAATATCCTCAGTTTCAACTCCCTCGCTAAATATCTATAGGCTCTACCGACTTCTCTTTTATCTACATTGCATGCCTCTATTATTTCCTCTAACGTCCTTGGATTTCCCATCTCTCTGCAGACAGCATAAGTTAAAGCCGCAATAACAGCTTCTATACTTCTTCCTCTCACAAGACCCTTGTTTACAGCCTCGTTGTAGTATTTCGCGATTTTTTCATGAGCAGCTCTAGACAAACCTAAATACGATACAACTCTTTGAAGCTCAGAAAGAGCATAAGACAAATTCCTATCTTTACTTCTTATCAACCTTTTATGCCATTTCGTCATTCTATAATACTGTGCTCTTTTTGTTGGCGCTACCTTATAAAGTTCTAAAACACCCTTACCTATTTCTGTCATTAAACCCAAGTCATGTTTACTATAAGTTATTGGCGCTCCAGCTCTAGCTCTTCTGGACATTTGATCCGAATCGAAGGCTCTCCAATCTTGCGAGACATCGACCATCGCCTCGGTAAACACGAAACCACATTTCTTACAAACGGTCTCACCTGTAGACGAATCCTGAATAATATCAAAACTGCCACACTCAGGGCAGCCTGATCCTTTCTTTTTCATCTCTTCAGTCTTACTTTCCTTTTTACTCTCTTTTTTCGACATGTAACCACCATATAGTAATTTTCACAACCCTTTTAAACTTTTAAAATAAAAACATTTAAAAATTTACTCTGAATTAAAAAAAATGATGCACAAGTTAAAAAACGAATTGCTATATCTTTTAGAACTTCAAGGAAAATTTTACATCTCAGTATCCGTGAGAAAAAGAAGACCAACTGTTTTACCTTCTTTTTCCATAAGACTAGACAAAAAGGATCGAGAAATAGCTTACTTGATTGAGAAAATATCAAAAGGGGAGTTAAGAGAAAATAGTAAATCTTTAATCTTCGTCGTTAGAAAATTTGAGGAATGTCAAAAAATTGCTAAAATGTTAGAGAAACACGATTTCCTTTTACCATCAAAAAAAGAAAAATTTTACAAATGGACTAAAATTCTAGGGATAATAGAAGAGTGTCGTCATCTCACCGAGGATGGTTTTTTAGAAATTTGTAGAATAAAAGACGAAATCTCTGAATCGAAATCTTATACTAAGTTTAAAAAGATGATAGACAACGGAGAACTGAACTTCACAGAAAAGTCCGTAGAAATGGGAAAAAAGATAAGTAGGGGAAAAAAGATAATGAACCTATTAAAAAACAATTTATAGATTTGCGAACAAAGTTGGGAGTGTAAATTTAATGTATATTTTATGGAAAAATTTGTCTTTACTTTCCAGTAAAATTTTTAAATGAACAAAATAGTGTTAACTTGTGGCTTAATCACACTTGTTGGTATTATTTTACTATACTACATCGTTCTAAAAACCGAACTAGAAGAAGTCCCGATAGAAAGAATCGACAACTCTTATTTAGGTAAGACGATAAAGGTTACCGGAAAAGTAACATCTGTTAAATACAGTGGTGGCCATATTTTCTTAACAATCTACAACAAGAGTTACATAAATGTAGCTATATTCTCAAACGTCGCTAATTTCTTGAACGAATCTATAAAAAAAGGTCAAAGAATAACTGTTGTTGGAGTTTTAAACGAATACAAAGGTAGGTTCCAGGTCGTTCCAAGAAAAGCAAGCGATATAAAAGTGATCGAATGATTGAAGAAATAATAGCAGTGTTTTTCGGAGTTTTTTTAGGAATATTAACAGGGTTGTTACCTGGTATGAGTATAAACAATTTCTTACCAATCTTTTTAACTCTAACGATTTTTTCACAAGAAACACTGGTAGTATTCATAGTTTCATTCGCTGTCTCACAACTCATTGCCCAATTTATACCTTCAATATTCCTTGGCGCGCCAAGCGAAATAACCTCTATATCAGTGCTACCGGGACATAAACTGTTACTGGAGGGTAAAGGTTATGAAGCAGTAAAAATATGCTTCATTTCTTGCATTCTCTCCATGTTTTTTTCCTTTCTAATAATTTTTACGATTCATCAAAATTTTAAGGAATTTTATCACAAAATAAGGGATTATATTTTCTATCCGATTTTGTTTATCGTGATTTTCACAATCTTGGCCGAGAACGGATTAAAAAAGATTATAATGTCTTTGTTTATATTTTTAATCTCCGGGCTCGTCGGTTTTATAACTCTCAACTCACCCTATCCTTCTTCAAACCTTATGTTCCCTTTGCTCGCAGGTTTTTTTGGTCTTTCAACGCTACTTGTAAGTCTAAAAGAAAAGTCATACATACCGGAGCAGAATTTAAGCGAACAAATTAACATTAAAAAAATTGACCTAATAAAATCTTCGCTGATAGGAACTCTTTCAGGTTTACTAGTCGGTTTTTTACCTGGAGTTGGTGTTAGTCAAGCGGCAGTCTTAGCACAATCGTTGTTTGGATTGTACGATCCAAGATTCTTTCTTTCTACTATATCTTCGATAAATCTGTCGAATGAGATATTTTCATTGAACAGCTTATACTTAGTTGGCAACCCGAGATCTGGAACTTCAGTAGCATTACAAAAAATTTTAGACGAATTTAACTTTTCGACCTTTCTTCTTCTCTTTCCAACAATCCTCATTTCCGTGGGTCTATCGATTCCTATTTTACTACACATTTCGAAAAAATTTACAAAATTTGTAGAAAAAATCAACTACGTTTTCCTGAACGTAGGAATAATTTGCTTTCTTTCTATTTTAACTTTAATTTTCACGGGAATCTTTGGAATGATAATATTTATCACGTGCGGTGCGATCGGAGTTCTAGCAGTAGAATTGAAGATTAAAAGAAGTCATTGCATGGGTTGTCTTTTACTTCCAACGTTGTTATTCTTTTCTGGAAAGAACGTCTTATTGCTAAACATTCTGTTTGGATAGATTTTTTAATTTTCAACAAAAGAAAGAATATGAAAGTTTTGGCAGTGGGCGCTGGTGGTAGAGGAAACGCCATTGCTCATCTCTTTTCCAAAAGTGGAAGAAATATACGTGGTGCCGGGTAATGGTGGTACTTATTTTTTCCAGAAATGTAAACCGATTGAAAGTTATAAAGGAAAGAAGCTCACGATTAGATCTGTCGATGAAATTGTTGAGTTTGCAAAAAGAGAGGATATAGGATTTCTAAGAAAATTTTAAATAACCCTAAAAAACATGAGATTGAAGAGTATCTATAGTAAATATCAATGATGAAAGAAATTCCTAAATTCTATTCTAGTGTGTTTGTGATTCTTTAACTATCTTTTTTTCTTGAAGGAACAACGTATAGGGGGAAAATTGAAAGTTATGAATATATACTCACAAGTAAAAGAGTTAAAAATTTTACTAGAAACCTAGAAATTATTACGATTTCGATATGGATAACTTAAATAGTTTGAAATATGTAAAAAATTATTCGACTTAATATTTGATAATAAAGATATGAATCAAAAAATTACGAAACTTTTTTGTTAATAAATTAACAGAAGTTTTGGGTAACATAAACTTTTCCGTCGTCGCTTATATAGACACCAATTCCCTCTCTCTCAAAGAATGGAGTTAATATGTTTCTTTTATGACCCTCACTATTCATCCAACCCTCTACCACTTCATAACTAACATCATCCAAAGATTTAAAAACGTATCCTGTAATCTCTCCTGTAAGAGGATCGTAATAATAAGAATGATATATATAATTTAAAAGGATATTCTCAGCACCAGAATAAATTAAATTACCAACTGGAATTCTACAAAAATAACCAAATTTTTTATATCTCATCTCCAAGTCTTCACCTTCAAGACTTTTATGACTAAAATAGTTCTTAGTTGCCATATCCTTACTATGGTATCTTGCAATATTTGCTAAGTTTTCATCCCATCTCAACATTTTAAGATTATTTTTCCTTCTTTCTTCATTTATTAGTAAATGAATTTTTTGCTCTAATATGTTAGTGTTATTTCTAAATTCCACGACTTTGTCGATCAAAACTTCTTTTGAAGTTTTATAACGAAATAGAGATTTTACTATATCAGCGATGGCTTCTGGGTTACGAATTAATTCTGAGTTGTGTTGAGAAATCTTCTGAACTAGTGTATCAGTGAATTTTGGAGCACCAAGTATAATATCACTAATCTTTAAGATAGAATAATCTTGTGCCGAGTATATATAAGTTGTGAGTATTACTATAATACCTAAAAATAACCATTTGTAGGGAATTAAATGTTCAGTCTTTCGATAAATAAAAGAAAGAAAATAACCAAATATAACGAGTAATATTGCTCTTAATACTAAAGATATTAATCCGAATTTTCCGATTACAAAAAAATGAATTATAACCAAAAAAATCAAAACAATTAAGGTATGCTTAATAAAATTATAAATATTAACTCTAATCTTCCAAAATAAATCCTCAATAAAATCTCGTTTTTTGTTGGTAGTTTTCGATGACGCTACAAAAGGATCTTCAGTTACTAGAAATTTCTTCTCAACTGTTTCCAAGATGGGCTTCTCTTCCACTTGTTTTAATTCATCCAAAACTTTAAAAAACTTTTCTCTATTTTCCTCTTCCTTCGTTTTTATTTCCCACAAATATTTTCTACTCCAATCCCAATCAGGATGGCCATCTGGTCTTCTCCATTCTTCATAAACTTTATCCCTAAGAATAGGGTCTTCAATTCTATCAATACTACTCCTCAACATAACTAATCTTGGTGGTAAGTGTTTTTTACAAAAAAATCTTTCACAATGCTCGCATTTGAAAAGTTTCTTTTTAGAAGAATCATTATTCCTAACCTTACATTCAACGCAAACTCCAACCTTTATTTTACGTTTTTCCATAATTTCTTTTTAACACATTACTTTTAAATAAATACAATTTTATATTATTGTTTTAGGAAAATTTTATAAGAAATGCCATCCTTCAATACCTAAATATGAAAATTTTAACGACCCTTATGAAGTTATGGAATGGGGGAAAAACAACATTTAAAAACGGGATGGTAATGAAAGTTAACAGTTGATATTACATGGTTTTTCACAAAAAATTTTATACCAAATCGGAGATATCCGAACTATTTTAAAACTGAGAACTAATCAACCCGAACACTGGTGGAATGGGTGCTGTGAGTCCACACCCGTACGTGAATAAAGAAATAAAAAAATCATGAACACGGTTGTTGAACTTGTGATAGAAAACTTTAGAGAATTCACAGGTAAGAAATTTGTTGGAATACTTTACCCTGTGATAATGTTAGTGAATGATAAATATACGGGAGAGGTTGTTCCAAAAGTTTTGGAAATAAATGTAAGGGACTGTGACCCTGGAGCGCAGGCGAAATTACCGAGGTTAGAAAGCGACATTTTAGATATTTCGATGGCTGTAATAAACAAGGAATTAGACGACATTGAAATTACATTCAAAAACGAATATTCTGTTGCGGTTTGTGCGGTAAGTGGGGCGTTAAGAGGTAGAGAGGGTTTAAAACCTGGATATCCTGCAGATCATTATACTAACCAGCCAATAACTGGTATAGAAGACGCTCTAAAAGAGGGTTTAATATATGCGAATGGGATTTCAAGTGATTACACTACAACAGGTGGTAGAGTTTTAACAGCAGTCGGTAAAGGTAAAACTCTAGAGGAAGCGAGAGAGAAAGCCTATTCCACCATAAGTAAAATAAATTTCCCTGGCATGAGATATAGAAAAACTATAGGTTTGGATCTTGATTAAAAGCATAGAA
>JANXEV010000012.1 GCA_025057985.1 Candidatus Aenigmatarchaeota archaeon | reverse complement strand
GATTTATTAATGGTATTTTCGGTAGGACAATCCACAACAACATCGAAGTGAGTAGAAGAAAGTTAAATTTTATAGAAAAACTTAAGTTTAGACTTCTGATAATAGTATGTTTTTTAAATATCGCTAAACTCTACAATTTCATCATAAGTAAAACAAATATAAGAGAGTTCATTAAAATATAATGATGGGAGAAAAGGCAATCGAAATCTCTATCAAATCATCGTTATTGTATCTATTTCTATTACTTGCAATACTCCTCTACTACATGTATCTACAAATGAAGGTTGTGCTTCCGAATCCTATTTCTTTTGGAGATGAAGGTTTTCATACTAGTCTGGCCAGATATATAGCAGTAAACAAAGAATATCCAAAATACATTCCTTTCGAAGGAAGTGAGTTGGTAAGGGATGGTTTTTACAGACCACCTTTATGGAATCTTTTACTAGCAAGTTTCATTTTTATTTTTGGGGTTAAAGAAGTTGTGATTAAACTCGTGACTTTACTGATAACATTTTTCCTAGGCATCGCAACTTTCGTTCTAGTAAAGAGAAATTTTAACGAAATTTTCGCATTCTTTACTGCAATAATTTTAGTAAGTTTTCAGAGCGTGCTAACTTATACAGTTTTATTTTATTACGCTAATCTTCTTCTTTTTTGGATCACACTCTCTTTACTCTGTTTTATAACTTTCCTCAGAGAAAACAACAGAAAATTTTTAATTCTCTCTTCTGTTTTTGCTTCCCTCGCTTTACTCACCAATCAATTTGCCTTAACAATATATTCGCTTTTCTTTATCTATCTTCTCTATGAGCTAGTTGTCGATAGAAAAAACTTGAACCAAAAAATAAAAACCTATCTACCATTTATTCTCCTTTTGATATTGATACCAAGCAGCTATATTATAAGAAATATCCTAGCCTACAATACCCCTATATGTTTCTCTTTACCATATCTAAAAAATTTGTTTGATACTTCAGATTGTAAGATAGACAAATTTGAAGAAAAATATAAGTTTACTGGACAGGCTATACCTATCGGAACTGAAGCCACAGCATTTTCAATAGGTTTTATGAACTATTTAGAGTTTGCATACTTTAGGTCCGCATTCATCATCCTACCGTTTTTCATTGGTTTGGTTTTTCTATTTCTCTCGAAAGAAAACTATACAAAGTTTTTGCTCATCTATTTTCTAATTTATGTAATACTAATTTTGGAAGTCGGAAGAACGAGAGCAGAAGACACAGCCAGATACACTCTTGGTTTTGCCTCTCTTTTTGCTTTAATCTCTGGTTTTGCCTACTGGAAAATTTTCGAATTTATTGAAAAAAAACTAAAAATTCTCAAATATATTATCCTACTGTTGGTTATCTCTATAAGCTTTATCACAGTAAACGAGAGATTAGACACTTTAAACAAAGTAAAAGCTTGGGATCCAACATTCTTCGAAGCTTGTGAATGGATAAAAGTAAAAACTGAGAAAAACGCTACGATTTCCACTATTTGGGGTCATAACGGTGCTTGGTGTAGTGAGAGAAAAATGGGGCCCATGTTTGCTGACGTTTTACTTAGCAACGATTTTAACTATACGTTGAAAGTTTTAAAAGAAAATGGAATAGATTATCTCTGGATACAAAAGGGCTCGATAGATCCATACAACAGAGGCTATGCTGGAAACTATCCGATAAGTTTCATAAGAATGTTGGTAGACAACCCTCAATATTTTATAAAAGTCTATGAAAACGGTGACGAAATAGAAAAATGTTACCAGATGTGTAATGGGCAAACCATCTATAAATTGAACATAACTGATTTTTAATTTTAAACCTCAATAAAATATAATGATTGTAGAAACCATCACTGTATTGGTGTCTTTTTTATTTTCACTTGTATTGGTTCCTTTCTTCATAAACTATTTTAAAGTCGCTGGAATAATGACGAGGGATCTACACAAAAAAAACAAACCATATGTACCGCATTCTCTTGGAGTACCTTTTGTTCTCTCTCTAACTTTTTCCATGCTTTTTTACATTTTCTTCCAGGTTTTTCTTTATCAAAATTACAAAGAAGTTTCCTACATACTCGCATCGCTATTAACTTTATTGCTTATCGCCTTTTCTGGATTTATCGACGACATCAACACCTCACAAGTAAAAGTTGGGAAGTTTTCTGAGGGCAAAGCTGGTCTTAAAAGATATCAAAAAGTTTTACTAACGTTTCCTGCAGCTATCCCATTAATGGCTGTGATGGCTGGCGAGACTACAATGAACTTACCTTTAATCGGAAATGTTGACTTTGGAATTTTATACCCATTAGTTCTCGTTCCCCTCGGAGTAATAGGAGCTAGCAACGCTGTAAATATGCTAGATGGTTTCAATGGTTTGGCAGCCGGTTTAGGTTTAATATACACCTTTGGTTTAGGTTTATACGCTCTTTTACACGGACAAAACGTCGCTTCTATAATTTTGTTTTCAGCTTTTGCTTCGCTTTTAGTTTGTTTTAGATACAATTTTTATCCAGCAAAAATTCTTTCTGGAGATAGCTTAACCTATTCTCTCGGATCTCTCTTCGCGATAGCAGCGATTATAGGTAATATGGAAAGGGCGGCACTTCTTGTTTTTACTCCTTTCTTGATTCAAGGTGTGTTGAAGTTTTACTCTAGGATAAAGTTGGGAAAATTTGCCTCTGACTTAGGTATTTTAGAAAAAGATGGGAAAATTAGATCGAAGTATGACAGAATATATTCGCTCACACACGTTGCAATGAGATTTAATTTAAATGAAAAACAAATAGTTTTGTTTCTGATGTTGATACAAGCAATTTTCACAGCTTTACCTTTTATCTTTTTTCGAATGTGATTAATAATGAAAAGGTCTGGTAAAAGAAGGCCAATTTGGCAGAAAAAAATAGCAAAAGAGCGTATAGAAATTTTGTTAAACTTGGCTGAAAAAGAAATAAAGAAAAACCCAGATAGAAGTAGAAGATATGTAGAGCTTGCTAGAACGATTGGAAAAAGGTATAACGTCAGACTGACTCAAACACAAAAGAGAAAGTTTTGCAAAAAATGTAACACAATTTTGATCCCTGGATACACAATGAAAACCTGGCTTGATTCAAAAAATAAAACAAAGGTCGTCAAATGTTTACACTGCAAAAATTTATATAGAAAGCCTTATAAATAGATATGAGAATCACTACCATTTTGGCTTTTCTCATAATGTTTTTTTCGATCTTTGGACTTTTCTTTATAATAGATTCTTTGAATAAAATCGCTGAACAATGTCAAAAAGGCATAATATCAAAAAATGTGTGTGAGAAATTTACTGGTTTTAATCTGAATATACTCCTAGTTTTGCTAATAATAGGTGGGTTCATTCTAATTCTCTCAATCACTATATTCATCATTATAAGGTAAAAACCTTATAAACTTTTTTTTTAACTAATATTAATGGTAATCGTAACACCGAAGGTAATGGAAGCTTTGAAATCTATCGGCCTGAATCTTTACGAAAGGAATATATGGGTAGCTTTATTAAGTAAAGGGTCGGCTTCAGTAGGAGAGTTAACAGAGTTGTCAGGAGTTCCGAGAAGCAGAGCTTATGATATATTAGAGAGTTTAGCAAACAAGGGTTTCATAGTATTACAACCTACTAAACCGCTTAAAGCTGTGGCAATACCACCTGAAGAAGCTTTGGAGAGGGTTAAGAAAAAATTAGAAGAACAGATGAAAAAACAGATTGAAAAAATTGAAGAGTTAAAAAACAGTCAAGTTTTGAAAGAGTTAGTCTCACTGTATAAGTCGGGGATAAAAAGCGTTTCTCCTGAAGAGATTGTCGGCGCTTTGAAAGGAAATTCTATTTTCCAACAATTAGAAACGATGTTTAAGGTCGCAAACAAAAAGATAAGCATTGTAACCACACCAGAGGGCGCGGAAAATCTTCTTAAAAACCATTATGAAACGTTAAAAAAAGCTAAGGATAGAGGTGTTGAGATAAAGATTGTGGCAACGGTAAGTGAAAACAAGCCAAAAGAAGAGTTGAAAATGCTATCAAATATCGCTGAAGTAAAAATAATAAACGATAAAGAGTTACCAATAAAAGGGGAGTTTGCCATCATCGATGGTAAAGAAATTCTAATGAATCTTGTGAATTCAGAAAAACCTGTAGAAAACGTAGCGATTTGGACTAGAAGCGATCATGCAGCAACAAACCTTCTAGAGCCGTTATTTGACTTGATGTGGAAAAAAGCGACAAAATAAAAGTTAAAACTTCGGTGTGATTGAAAGTCTAAGTGGGATGGAAATTCCGAGAGAAGGATATCCCTTTGTTTTTTCTCTTATCTCACCTACCAACTCATCTACACTCATTTCCCTAGTTTCTCCACCTTTCAACCTGACAGAAATTTTATTTTTCTTAATCTCTTTTTCTCCGACAACCACAATGTAATTTATCCAACTTATTTCCGCGTCTCTAACTTTTTTTTCAAGTGTATCACTTCTATCATCGACCTGAACTCTTACTCCCATTTCTCTCATTTTTTCTCCAATCTTCATAGCCTCATCCAAATATTTCTCAGAGACAGGCAAAATTCTTACTTGAATAGGGGAAATCCATAATGGTAATGTGTTTTCCCTAACGGCATTATCTAATATTGTGTACAAAAATCTTTCCAAACTTCCGATGATTGCAGAATGTAAAATTATAGGATGTCTTTGCTCTCCTTTTTCGTCTATATATTTTATACCAAATCTTTTAGCGTTCCCTATGTCTATTTGTATCGTACCTATTTCTCTCGCTCTCTTCAATTCATCGATTATATGATACTCTATGTTTAAAGTCCAATAGTAATTTGCTCCTGGTGGATAAACGCAAATCAACACAGGATAATTTTCTCTCTTAACCAGCTCTAGGAAAAAGTCTTTGTTATTTTCGAGAAAATCTAAGGAAGTTAAATTGTAGAGAGAGACGTATTTTCTACCCAGTCTTTCCATCTCAGAATGTATGATTTCGTGTAGGAGCAAAAATTGTTTTTTAGCCTCTTCCATATCTCTACAAAAAACATGCAAATCTGGCATCAAAAATTTTCTCATTCTAAAACAAAGTAAGGTTTCGCCAGATTGCTCAAATCTATAGCTGTCAGCTACTTCGAACATACCAAATGGTAGATTTCTGTAGCTTATTTGCCAATCTTTTGCCAAGGAAAACTGTTGAAAACATGCAGCATATCTCATTACAAACTTTCTATTTTCAGATTCGACCAAATACATCCTTTGACCAAATAAAGATGCGTGCTCGGCTATCGCTTTTTGTTTCAGATCAAACATGTTTGTACCTTTAACGAAATAAACAGGGAATGGTAATTTTTTCACTCTCTCACTTACATATTCTTCTAGGACGTCTATCATAAAACTACCTAATGGATTGTACCTCATATGACCTATGTCTGAAAATTCTTCCCACTCGATTCCGAACTTTTTGGCAATCTGAATGTACTTTGGTTCCGGGTTTTCTTTACCTTTGATTCCTAGAGCCTCTTGTTCTACCAGAATCTTGAAATCTTCCTCACCATCTTTGAAAGAATAATCACTTAAGTTCAATAATTTTCCTTCTTTTGTAAAGATGAAAAATTTTTTCTCTATCTTTTTTTCTTCTTTTTTGATTGACTCATCAACTTTCTCGATTTCCTTGAATTGTTCAGCCAACGGATGCCCTTTTATTGAATAGGATAGTTTTTTACTCCAACCAAAAGGAGCCCTGTAGACTTCTATACCATTTTCCTTTGCAATCCTCTCCATTTCTTTCAAAACCTGTAAAGATGTAACTGGGTCTGCAAGTTCTTTCGAAAGATGTGCATATGGATATATCAAAATCCTGTTTAAACCCAAATTTTTCAAAGTTTTAATAATTTCCTCTATGGCCTTTTTCGCCGCATAAACATCATCGTTCTTTTCTACTGTTGTTAGTAGTAAAAGTATGTTTTCAAATTTCACTTTTTTCTTTTCTACAGGTTCTACCAATCCGATTTCCTCTTTCAATGGTTCAAATTCCACCCAGTCTACATGCAGCTGAAGTATCTTCATGTATACCCTCTTGAACTCTCCTATCTAAACACGGATTTCTAGCGAATCTTTTGTAACTGCCATTCATTTCTATTGTTTTTTATTTTTTATATTGTTTTTCTTCAAAAGAGATTCTATGTATTTGATTTTTTCTTGCCAAAATCTGGCTTCCTTTAGTGTCCTAGACATAAACAAAGCTTCTCTTGCCGCCTCTAATTCTTGGTACAATTCATTTTCCATCGAAACTCTCCCTCTCATAATTACTTATTAGTAATTACACTTTATAAGCTTTACTATCTATAGGTGGTATCTGATTTGTAATTAATTTTATCACGTTTATAAATTTAAATGAAGATAAACGCCGTTCTAGAAGAAATAGCTAAAGAAGTCTTACCTGATAAAAAAACTGAGAACTACTTAAAATCGTTAGCTAAAAAGGTTCTTAGTGTAGCGAGGAAAAAAGCAAAAAAATACAAAGCAGATGCCATGTTGGTTGGTAGTATAACAAGGGATACTTGGTTACCGGATAAAAAAGAGTTCGACGTATTCATATTATTTCCGGAAAATCTCACGTTAAATCAACTAGAAATCTACGGCTTAGAGGTTGGGAAAAACATAGTAAAAGAAATGAAAGGAACGTTTACCCTAAAGTATGCCCAACATCCTTATATATCGGCAAAAATAGACGACGTAGAAATTGACATCGTTCCTTGCTATAAAATAAAAGACGCCTCGAAACTAAAAAGTGCGGTAGATCGAACTCCTTTTCATATAAAATATTTAGAGAAAAAAATGAACAAAAAATTGGCCAAGGAAGTTAGATTATTTAAAAAATTTTTAAGGGAGCATGAACTTTACGGAGCTGATGCCAAAAATGAAGGTTTTTCCGGCTATCTGTGTGAGTTACTTATAATAAAGTATGGGTCTTTTTTAAAACTTTTGAAAGAAAGCCAAAAATGGAAATTGCAAGAGATAATAGATTTAGAAAAATACTACAAAAAAGAAGAGTATGAAAATTTGAAAAAAATTTTTCAAAGACAACCGCTTATTGTTATAGATCCTACTGATAAGAAAAGGAATGTTGCTTCAGCTCTCAGCCTGGAGAATTTTTTTAGGTTTAAAAAAATCGCAAAGGATTTTTTGGAAAATCCCTCTAGAGAAACTTTTTTCAAAACAAAAAAGAATTTTTTAACGGATGTTGAATTCTCTAGACTTAAATTTTCACGCGGAACAGAGTTTCTAGCGATAAAATTCGTTCCACCCAAAATCTCGCCTGACATACTTTGGCCTCAGTTGAGAAAATTTGCTGAGAGAATTAAAAACATTCTTGAAGAAAAAAAGTACGAGTTTAAAGTTTACGGATATTGTATACATACGGATGAAAAGAACCTAGCAGTGGTCTTTCTTGAACTAGAAATCTACAACCTACCCAACGTACAAAAACTCATCGGCCCGTATGTTTTTGATGAAAAGAATTCTCAGAGATTTTTAGAATCGCACAAAACTTCGATAGCCGGACCTTACATAGAAAGAGAGAGATGGGTAGTCGAAGTTGAAAGAAAGTTTAAGACAGCTAAAGAAAAAATTTTGGACAGTCTCAACGAAAAAGTCGATGTTTTGAAGGCCAAAGGAGTTCCTAATTATATCGCAGAGGCTTTGTCTAATGGATTTCAAGTTTTGGACTCAAGGGATATAGAAAAATTGTTAAACGAAAATAGAGAATTTGGAGAAACTTTATACAAATATTTCAATAGAGAAAGTTTGGTATAATTTATGATAGTAATAAATTTTCTTGGAACGGTATCTGGTATACCTTCGAAAGAAAGAAATCATCCAGCCATAGCTTTAGAATATCATTATTACAAAAAAGAAACTCTATTGTTTGATTGTGGTGAATGCGTCCAAAAACAGTTGATGTTGGCAAAAATCAGTTTTATGGACATTGAAAAAATATTCATAACACACTGGCATGCCGACCATTTTGCTGGCTTAATACCCTTGCTTCAAACGATGAACCTGGAAAAAAGAAAGAAAGAATTAAAAATATTCGGGCCGGAAGCTTCTAAGTTTGTCAATAACATTATAAACCTAGGTTATTTTGGTTTAAGATTTCCTGTTAAAGCGATAGATGTCCCATTCGAAGGTAATAAGATAAGTAAAATAGATGAGAGTAAGGAATATGAGATATTTTCTGTACCGGTTTTGCACACAGTACCTTCTGTAGCTTATTGTTTTAAAGAAAAAGATAGATGGAGAATAGATAAGGAAAAACTGGAAGCCTTAAAAATAAAGAGTGGAAGATGGTTAAAAAAGTTGAAGGAATGTGGGAAGATCGAGATCAAAGGTAAAAATATAAAGATAGAAGATATCGGAAGGTTGGAAAGTGGGTTGAAGGTAGTTTATACTGGCGATACAAAACCATGCGACAATGTAGTAGAATTAGCAAAAAACGCCGATGTTTTAATACATGATGCCACTTTTTCCGAAGAAGATGAAGATGAACAAAAATATCATTCCAGTGTGAGAGACGCTGCAATAATAGCGAAAAAGGCGGAAGTGAAAAAACTCATATTGACGCATATCAGTAGAAGGTATCAATCAGAAGATGTAAAAAAACTAGAGGAAGAGGCGAAAAAATATTTTGAAAATTCTATGGTAGCGAAGGATATGATGAAAATCGTTCTTAAAAGAACCAACTCACCTCGGACGCTCCAACCAGGCTAAGCTACCGGCCCTTTAAAATGGGCCGGGAGGGATTTGAACCCTCGACCTTCCGGTTTCCAACAATCTATCAGCTTCGTCGGTGAGTTGGTATTAATATTTTAAGATAGGGAAATTTAAAGTAAAAAACTTATAGAATTGAATGAAAGGTAAGTTTATAGTTTTTGAAGGGATAGATGGTGCTGGTCTCACAACCCAATCCACACTTTTAGAAAAATACCTTAAAAGTAAGGGGTTGAATGTTTTATTGACGAAGGAACCCACCAACAGTTTAATTGGTGGGTTAATAAGAGCCGCGTTGAAAAAAGAGTGGAAGACTTCAAATGACGTTTTACAACTTTTATTCTCTGCCGACAGAGCACATCATTTAAATCAAGAAATAATTCCAGCTCTGAGAGACGGTAAAATAGTTATAAGTGATAGATATTTTTTATCCACTATCGCATATGGAATGGTAGAGTTGGAGAAAGAATGGTTAAAATCTTTAAACTCAAAATTCCCACAACCAGACATAGTAATAATACTTGACTTACCGCCAAAAATTTCGATAGAAAGAATAAAATCCAGTAGATTTGGTTTTGAGTTGTTTGAAGAAGAAAAAAGATTGGAAAAAATAAGAAACAATTTTTTGGAGTTGAGCAAAGAGTATAAAAATTGTTTTATCATAGACGCAAGCAAATCTATAGAAGAGGTCCACAGACAAGTGATTAATTTAGTAGAAAAAATATTATAGCAAAAACTTTTCGTTCAGCTTTTTCAAAGCATCCAATTTCTCCCTTTCACCGATTTCAGCTTTTTCTATTATTTCTTTTAAAGTTCTTATCGTCTCGTCATAAGCTTTCCTATCTACAGGATATGGTACCCTGTCTTTACCCCCATGGGCAAAAGTATATTTACATGGATCTACCCAACTTGCTTCTATTCCATATATCAATTTCGCTATCAGAGCCAAAGCCCTGACTGTTTTTGGTCCTACACCTTCAAAAGAAAGAAGCTCCTCATAATTCTTAGGATTAAACTCATGCAATTCCTCTAACTTTTTATAAACTCTATAGTCGAAAGTGTGTGCTTCCGGCATTTTAAAATATTTTATCAAACCAAAAGGAGAGTAAAAGAATTTCTTCAACCTAGTTACATCCTCTTTAACCAAATCCACACTAGCTTTCCTACATTCTTCGCTTTCTTTAGCAACCATATTTAAAACATTATCTTCTTTAAACCCGACTATTGCTGTATGTGGCTCAACCACAAAATTTTCAACCTTACTTGAAAGCCAATGATACCTTCTCGCCAATCTTTTTTTGACGTTCATCCCTTGTTGAATTACTGCCCATTTACCATCTTCCGTAACGAAAAGAGAATGGTGATAGAGTTGATATCCGTCTTGAATGGCACAGTTATCAACTTTAGCGACGATTTTACTAATGTATTTCAGTTCTTTTATTTTCTTAGAAGAAAAATTGAACTCTTTTTCCAAATCTTCTATCTCTTTAGGAGTCTTTCTTGAAGTTCCGCCCTTTCCGCCTAAAATTTTTACTCCAAGTTTTTCCTTGTTTATTGCTTCCTTCAAAGCAGCAGTTAGAGTTGTACTTAAACCAGAGCTATGCCAATCATATCCTAAAACGCAACCGAATGCCTGGAAAAAGAAAGGATTAGAAATTCTCTTTAAAAATTCCTCTTTACCGAATTCCAATATAAGAATCTTTGAGATTTCTCCGCCTAGTCTAACCATTCTAGAAAACAACCATCTTGGTGCTTTACCGTGATGAAGTGGTAAGTCAGCTATACCAACCCTCATAAAATTATTTTATCAAAATTAACATATGTAAATTGGCGTGTGCGCCAGTGGTCCAGCCTGGTCAAGACGCGAGCTTCCCAAGAAATGGAAAGAGCTCGAAACCCGGGTTCGAATCCCGGCTGGCGCATTTATTTAAAAACAAAATACAATTAGATTTATGTTTTTCAAAAAAGAAAAAGACATAACCACAATAGAAGAAAAATTAAACGAAATAGAAAAAAGGGTCAAAGATCAGAAAAAAATGCAAGAAGTGCAAAAAATTGTCCCACAACCTCAACAAAAAGAAATCAAAGAAGATATAGAAACTTTGAAAGAAGAAAACACTCAACCTTCCATTAAAACCGCACCAAAGAAAGTTGAAGAAGAAGTCTCAGTTCCACTTTTCGTTAAACTAGAAAAATATAAGAACATTGTTTCGGCTTTAATGCAGATAAAAACCTATTTGATAACTTTGAAAAATTCTTTAGTCGCCTTAGAACATATAGAAAAAGCTAGATCTGAGACTTTGTCTATGTTGTCTAAAAACTTAGACAAAATAGGGGAAAAAATCAACGAGCTAGAGAGGGATTTGGTCAAACCGATAGGATTTTCTTTTGGTTCGCCGGAAACTTTTGAGGAGCTTTCCTCTGTCCACACAAATCTAGCAGCATTAAAAGCACAAATAGAACAACTAAAAACAGAACTTGAAAAAGCTTGATTTTTTTACTTAAAGATTTTTGAATTTGTAAACGAATATTCATATTCTTCGCCGGGGTCGCCTAGCCTGGTCAATGGCGGCAGGCTCAAGTTCAGGTTTACTTGAGCTTTGAGATGATGATAAGAAACCTGCTGGGTTAGTCCCTTCGTGGGTTCAAATCCCACCCCCGGCATGAAGTTTTTCGTAAATTTTTAGAAAGAAAGTAAATATAGAAATGGGGAATGAAGAAGATATAATAGAAGAAAATAAGTATAAAAACGAAGAAAAAAATAAATTGGAAGAAACAGAAAAAACACTGGAAGAAATAGTAGAAAAGATGGAAAAATGGGAAGAAGAATATAGAAAGAAAGAAATAGGAAAAATCAAACCAATAGAAGAATTATCAGGTGAAATGGTAAAAAAAATTGAAGAAGTTAGAAATCTTGTTTTAAAAAAATTATCTTATGTTATTGATGACGAAGATATCATAAAAAGGTTGAAAGAAATTAGAATAGAAATATTGGATATCGGTAGTAATAACATGGCACATTTTGATCCAAAAGACGAAGTTATTAGAATAAACGAAAGGTTTTTAAAAGACGAGATAGAGAAAAAAGTTAATCCAGTTTATATTCTAGGGCCGACATTAGCAGAAGAATTTATGCATGCTGCAACACATATGATAGAAAAATATAGAGGGTGGAGTAAGAAAGATTTGCTTAAAAACATTAAAGACAGATTTGAGAAAATTTATCAACCAAATAAAACCTTAAAAGACATAGTTCATAAAAAAATCGGGCAAGAATTTCTAGGACATTTGGCTTTGTTATACTTTATCGAAGAGACTAAAAAAGAAGTTGGTGAAGAGGATAAGGAGAAACTTGACAAAATTATAAGACGTTTAAAAGAAAATTATCCTGACGAGTATGTTTCTTATATCATTAAACATTTAGAAATGGATAAGAACTTTTACAGCAGAGAAAATATTAAAGAACTCAACAAATCATTAGAAGGTTTGAAAAACAGTCTAAAAAATCTAGAAGTCGAAATCTTAAGAGAATTTAGGAAAGTTAAAGAAAAAATAGACTATAATACCTTAAAAGAATGGAGAAACGAAATAGAAAAAATAAACAAAGAATGGAAAGAAGGTTATCAGAAAAAAGAGATAGAAAATAAAATAAATCAAATACCCGATAAGATACCAGTACTCAATGAAACAATAGAGAGATTAAATAAAGAAATACAAAAAGTTGTTGAATATATTGATGAGAAATCAAAAGAATTAGAATACAGAGTGCCTGTTAATAAAATGGGTACCATAGCTGAGTTTAACTATGGGATAAAAGATTTTATTAACTCGACTAGAAGCAATTTAGTTATATATTTATCCAATTATGTACTGGAATTAGCTTCCTGTATTCTTGTTCTATCCAGTTTAGTTTTTCTTTTAATAATTTACCTTCCTCTTCTTTATATTCTCTTAGTTCTTCTATTACCTTAGTACTTACTTGTTCTATCTTATCAACTTCTTCTTTTGAAGTTTCAATTTCTTCGGAAAGCTGTGTTAAATTTTCTTCTATACGGGCCGCCTGCTCTTTCATTTTATTTAAATCATCTATAAGGTTGTATACCTCTTTAACCATATTCTCTAATTTGCTTGCTGCGTCATTTTTTAGACTACCAATATTTGCTTCTACTTGTTGATTCTTTTCTGTTTGATTTTTTTCCTTCTTTTTTCCAAAAAACTTCATTATTTCTCACCTATAGAAACTTGTGTATCTAAAAGTATTTAAATTTTTCGTAAACAGAAGGTATACTATCTTCTTCTTCTACCAAAATTTTCAATAATTTCTCTAATTTGTGTTATTATTTGTATAAATTCGTCTGCATTTCCCGCTGCCGAAGCTGCTGAAGCCCTTCTTAATTGCCAATCTATCATGTCTCTCGCTCTTTGACTTATTCTTCTCCAGAGTGGTATATTTGTAAGATCGTTTAAACTATTAAATGCCGCCGTTAGTTGTCCGTTTCTAGCAAGTCTTTCGGCATCTT
>JANXEV010000011.1 GCA_025057985.1 Candidatus Aenigmatarchaeota archaeon | reverse complement strand
TTCTAAAGTTGACATAGTAGGCAAAATTGCTTTCATACTCTCTCTATATAAACCTGCTAAAGTTTGAGCATCAAGTTTACCAATTTTACCTTCAAGAAAATTTATCAGAACTTTTTTGTCAGGGATAATTCTACCATATTTATCATAGATTTTTTTATGAATTGGAACTGAGAGAAAAACATCTAAAATCTCCTTTGAATTTTTTGTCTTTGTGATTTTTTTACCCAAATCTGTTACCATTAACTCTGATTTACCAGAACTTATGACAAAGCCGTATTCTTTTAATGATTTAATTATTATGTTGAGCCTACCTCCATGTTTATCTATTAGTTTTTCAAAATCTTCTCTTAATATAACTTCTTTACCTTTTTTCAAAATCTTCTCTACATACTCAATAGCAGTCATCAAAGGAATTTTTGGAAATTCTTCTCTACCTATCCCTCGTTCTTTAATTTCTTCTTGGGATTTTTTATTCATTGGCATAATATATTATCTATGCCTATTTATATTTAACTATTATGGTCAGATACGGTCAGATAAATACAAGAAAATCCTTTTTAAGATAATTGAGTTTGCATCAGTCCGTTAAAATCCGTAAATAACCGTTAATTATTTAAGCTTTTAAGAGTAATATATGGATATATTAGAAAAGATAAAAGCGGGTTGGGGTGAATCGTTAACCACCATCCCTTCCAGTTTGGAAATACGGGTTCAAAACCCGTAACCCGCATAACTATACCGAGGAATTAATCCTCGGGTGGACGGTGACGGATATCACACATTCCACAAATGATAATGGTAATTCAAGAATAAAAAACTTTACTATTAAGAAGAATTATTCACAAAACTGGTCTTTATACAATTTAGCTCAAACTAAAGAAAAATTATTATTTCTTAGAATAATTAATGATGCTGTTGATTATCTAGATATTCCTTACAAATACAAAGGGAATGGTAGACCACATTTTCTTTTACAGGATATGATTAAATGTTGTTGTATTAAGGTTTTCAATTGTTTTTCCAGCAGAAGAACTATTAGTGAACTGCAGTTAGCATATGCCCTTGGTTATATCAAGACAATACCACATTTTAACAGCATCAACAACTATATGAATAATCCTGAAATCACACAATATTTTGAACAGTTATACAAGATACTTGCCTTTCCTTTAGTAGAAGTCGAAAGTATTTTTGCAATCGATTCTACCGGCTTTTCTTTACCACACAAAGTTAAATGGTTAGAAATTAGATTGAAAGGTAAATGGAGATATTCAAAAGATTATAAGAAATTACATATAATTACAGGAGTTAATACAAACATAGTTACAGCTGTGAAAATTACTGAAGGTTATAAACATGATATAAAAGAGTTCGAACCTTTAGTCAGAGAAACAGCAAAAAAATTTAGAATAAAAGAAATTTGTGCTGATACTGGTTACTTATCAAGAAAGAATTGCGATATTGCTCACGAAATTGGAGCTATTCCATTCATATTGCCTAAGAAAGATACAAGGATAAAATCTCGTGGGTCTTATAACTGGCTCAGAATGGTAAGACTTTGGCACGATAATCTTGAACTTTTCAAACAACATTATCATAAGAGAAGTAATGTGGAAAGCACTTTCAGTATGATAAAGAGAAAATTCTTAAGCTTTGTTAGAAGTAAAACTGATATAGCACAAACAAATGAACTCCTCTGCAAAGTTATTTGTCATAATGCATCTGTTTTAGTTAACTCAATTTTTGAACTCGGTATTGAGTTAAATTTTGAAGACTATTATAAATAGTTTTTGTGCAAAGCCTATTCCCTACATAAACACTCTATTCCTAGTAAGTTTAACCCGTCTTCAAGAACCTTTTGTACAGCTTTAACTAGGGTTAACCTAAAGTCCCTTCTACTTAAATTTTTCTCACTCAAAACTGGAACTTTTTCATAAAAATTGTTAAAACACACTGCCAATTCATAAAGATAGTTAGCCAAATAGTAAGGTTTCATTTCTTTCACACACTTTTCCAAAACAAAATTAAACTCATTCAGTTTTTTTATAAGATTTTTTTCTTCCTCTAAAAAATTAACCTCACTATATCTTTCACTAAATTTTTTCACTTTTTTCAAAATACCTTTACATCTGGTGGTGGCGTATTGAATATAAGGGGCCGTCTTTCCGTTTAGCTGAAGCATCTTCTCCCATTCGAATATTATTTGGTCTTCTGGTTGTATCTTTAAAATTGAATACTTCAATGCACCTACCGCAATCTTTTTCGCGACGATCGAAATTTTTCTCTCATCCTTCGTCGGGTTTCTTTTCTTTATTTCCTCCTTAGCTTTTCTTTCCAACAAATCTAAAACTTCGTCCAATAATATGGCTTTACCTTCTCTTGAAGACATCTTTCCCTCAGGCAGATTTACATGTTCGAAAGAACAGTGATAGCAATTTTTCGCAAACTCGAAACCAAGTAACTCTAAGAATTTAAAAAGTTGCTTTAAATACAAAGATTGTTGTGAAGACACGACCCAAATAGCTTTGTCGATTTTAAATTTTTTGAATTTATGATAAGTTAGCCCTAAATCACTCGTAAAATATAAACCTGTACCGTCTGATCTTAACACCACTACATTCGGTAGCCCATAGTTTTCTAAATTCGCTACCACTACGCCGTCTTTGTCTTTAAAAGCAATATTTTTAGCAATCGCTTGATATACCAACTCCTTACCCAATTCTCTAAACTCGTGTTCATAAAACCAAACATCAAACTTTATTTTCAACCTTCTGTAACTTTTTTTAAACCCGCTAACACACCATTTTACCAACTTATTCCAAACCTTTATAACGTCTCTATCCATCTCTATTTCATATTTTCTCAACATCTCCCTTGCCTTCTCTTCCAAACTTGGGTCTTTCTTTGCTTCTTCATGAAATCTAACGTAAATCTCCCACAACCAGTAATCCTCTTTTCTATCCGGTTTTTTCCCATTATACCACAGTGAATAAGCCGTTACTAACTTTGCTACTTGTAGACCCACATCATTCATATAATTCGCTTTAATAACTTTGTGAGAGCAGTACTCGAAAATCTTCGCCAAGCTATCACCTATAAAAGTTCCTCTAGCATGGCCTATGTGCATAGAATGAACAGGATTGGGTTGAGAGAATTCTATCATGACTTTTTGACCTCTGCCCAGCTCTGGTCTTCTTCCCTCCAGAATTCTCCTTAATATTTGTTCAGAAATTTTTTCCCAGTATATGAAAAAATTCACGTATCCGTTTACTGCTTCTACCTTTATCAGAAATGGATACTTCGATACAGGTATTTTTCTCGCAATTTCTTTAGCTAATTCTATCGGACTAACTTTCAAATCTTTAGCGAGGTTAAATGTTGGAAAAGAAAAATCGCCAAATCTGGGGTCTTGAGGAATTTCTATATCTCTGTCTTCAACTTTATAACCAACTTCTCTCAGAACATTAGATATATCGTTTTTCCACATACCAATATTAAAAAACTTAAATTTTAATTTTGTAAATTTTTTTATGACGAAACAAAAAGATAAAGTCTATCTTCCGGTAGGAATGGGTGGATTAATAAGGTATGGTGAACAAGAAGAAACAAAACTGACGATCAAACCAGAACATTTAATTTACCTATCGGTCGGGTTAGGAATTTTGTTAGTAGTTTTAAGATTCCTTCTTTTGTAAAAAATCAAAACGGATCATAATCTAGTTTTAATTAGGTCTAAGGCCTCATCTATTTTATTGGATTTTAAATAAGCCCTTAAAGCCGAAAAATAAAAATATTTCCATTTATCTTGATCATTACTCATATTTCTGGATCTTATTATATCTCCGAATTTAACTAGCTCTTCTGCATATCTTATATTTTCTTTAATTTTGTCTTCTAGATTTTCTGCTAGACTTGTTTGATAATCTCGAAGAAAATTTAAAGTATACCAATCCAATTTATTCGCTTTACTCATATGAGTTAAATATTTATGAACGTTTTCATTTCCAATATTATCTATCTCATTTATTTCAAAACCAAAAATTTTAGCCATTTCCTTTATTTTTTCCAAATTTTCTTTACCGTTTTCAAAATTTTGAAACTTATTAAGAAAATACATTGCTTCAATCATATTTCTTATTTCCTCTTTTAATCTCTCAACACTTTCTTTGTAGTCAAACATCCTAATCACATTAAAGTTAATTTATCATTATTCAAAAATGTTTAAGCTTTTTTAATTCTTATTTTTTCAGTCCAAATCATCATATCCCCGTCCGAAAAGCCTCCGTCGAGATAGCACAAGCTTACAATGAAACGGAAGAACAGGACGGGGGTAAATTTTTTATTTAAAAAGAAGCTGATTATTTTTATGAACATAAAAAAATTTGACTACTTCATTTTCGACTTGGATGGAACTTTTTGGAACTACCCGTCTTTGATAGAGGGAAGCGAAGAAGTTTACAAAAGACTAATCGAGATGGGTAAAAAAGTACTCTTTGTATCTAATTTCACTTACTTGGACAGGGATGGTATAGTAAAAATATTCAAAAGAAATGGAATCGATGCAGAAAAAAATCAAATCATAACAAGTGGTTACGTTGCATCTGTTCTGCTTAAAGGAAAGAAAGTTTTTCCGATTGGAGATGGTTTGAAAAGCGAACTTAAAAAGAATGGGATAAAAGTTGGGGATGAAGATGTTGATGCTGTAGTTGTTGGCCACGACGTAAATTACAACTACAAAAAAGCTACTAAAGCTTTGAAACTTTTATTAGAAGGTTCGGAATTTTATACAACAGCTATCGGTAGGGTTTGGATATTTAAAGACGAAATAGTGCCAGGCACCGGATTAATATTCAGTGGTTTAGAATTTTGTAGCGGTAAAAAAGCTATAATGTTAGGTAAGCCTTCGAATTTTATGGTTGAAACTTTGAAAAAAATGATAAACGACGGTAAAGTGATTTACTTTGGTGACGAAGCTTATGCTGATATGGAATTCGCAAAGAAAGCTGGATTTTACTCAGTTTTTGTCAGAAGCGGTGTCGATAAGAATATAAAAAAGGTAAAGGCCAACCTAGTCCTAGATTCTTTAAAAGATTTATTAAAATTTTTAGAATGATAAATAATGATAATGGCATCGAGAAAAAAATTTTACGTGACCACACCGATTTATTACGTTAACGACAAACCCCATCTCGGTAGTTTTTACACGACATTAGTCGCCGATGTGATGGCGAGATGGCACAGGATTAAAGGTGATGATGTCTTTTTTCTGACTGGAACTGATGAAAACAGTCAAAAGAGTGTAGAAGCTGCAAAAAAAGCTGGAAAAACTGTAGAGAGTTATGTAAACGAAATGGCCACGATCTGGAAAGATACTTTCAAAAACTTGAATATAAGTTTTGATGAATTTATTAGAACGACTGAAGAAAGGCATAAAAAAGGCGTGTACGAATTTTTTAAGAGAGTGAATAAAAAAGGTGATATCTACAAGGGGAAGTATGTTGGATATTATTGTGTCAGGTGTGAGGCTTTTTTAACCAAAACAGATTTAGTGGAAAACAAATGTCCGATACACAAAGTAGAACCAAATATTCTAGAGGAGGAGAATTATTTTTTCAGAGCGAGTAGATATAAGGATGAACTTTTGGAGTATATAGAAAAAAATCCGAAATTTATACTGCCAGAAAAAAGAAGAGAAGAAGTTATCAAATACATAAAAACAGCTATGAACGACATTAGCATATCCAGACAAACGCAAGAATGGGGTATAGAATTTCCGTTAGAAAAAGGTCAAGTTTTTTACGTTTGGTTTGACGCTTTAATAAACTATCTAACTGGTATAGGATTTGGTTGGGATGAAGAGAAATTCAAAAGATATTGGCCGGCTGATTTACATTTGATAGGAAAAGACATAACAAAATTCCATTGTGCTATTTGGCCTGCGATGCTTCTATCTGCAGATTTGGAATTACCCAAACACATATACATACACGGTTTTTGGACTGTGAAAGGAGAAAAAATGAGTAAAAGTTTGGGTAATGTGGTAGATCCGATCAAATTAAAAGAAAAATATCCTCTGGACGCGATAAGATACTTTTTGGTTAGACAAATTCCTTTCGGAGAGGACGGGGATTTCGATGAAGAAGCATTAAAAGAAAGAATAAACGGGGAATTGGTAAACGATTTAGGAAATCTAGTTTGGAGAGTTCTCTCATTAGCCGAAAAATTCACAGGTAGCTTTGAAGGGACGCCTGAATTAGAGAAATACTTGAACTTAGAGAAAATCGAATTCCATATGGAAAATTTTAGAGTGGATTTAGCTCTACAAGAAATATGGAATTTCATCAGACAGTGTAATAAATACATTAATGAAAAAGAAGTTTGGAAGTTAAGTGGTAGTGAGTTGGGAAATGCTCTTTACAACTTGTTAGAGAGTCTAAGAGTAATATCGATTTTACTTTATCCCTTCATGCCAGAAACTTCAGAAAAAATAAGAAAACAACTTGGACTGGAAAAAAAGTTAGACTTAAGAGATTGTGTCTTCAAAAAATTTGAGGGCAGAATAGAAAAAAGAGAAATCTTGTTCAAAAAAATAGAAAACTGAGTTTTTAAATTCCTCTTAATCGCTTTGCGCCAACATTTTTCTTCTAAATTCACCATACTTGTCGGTAGGAGAATATTTAGGTGGTTGAGGGTTTGTCGTTTCAGAACCGCACAATGGACATAACATCTTCAAAGTATATCTACTACATTTTACACACTTTCTAATTCTCATTCAACCCGCCTATAGGAGAATTGAACACCAACCTCGGAAACTTTTTCCAAAATTTTTTCCACTTTCTTCTCGTCTTTCTTTGGGTTTTTTGTCGCAATCTCTAATCTGTAAATCGGGGCTGAAAGATATTTTACTTTACCGCCGGTTTTTTCCTCCAGAGACTTTAAAACACTTTTTATCAAATCTAAACTATTAGGTTCTAATGACTTGACCTCTATTTCGTAAATTATAAGAGATTCTTTTTCTTTTATAGATTTCTCCTTAGTTTCCAACAAAACTTTTATCCACTCTTCGCTTAAACCCAACTTCTCTAGTTTCTCTCTATCCATTTTGTTAAAAGCTTCAAACAAAGAACCAAATTTTTTAACCAACAAAAATCCAACCTCTTTATAACCGTCTTCAACTTTTTTTCCTAGAAGAGAACTAGCTATCTCCAAAAGTTTTTCTCCTCTCTGCTCTCTTCTAAATTCATTCATTTTTTCTTTTTCATCGACCCTAGAAACCCTCTTCAAACTTAAGTGAACCAAACCGTTCTCTTTTTCAACCTTCATTACCTTCGCCACGACGACTTGCCCTTCTTTCAAAACTTCTCTGACATCAAAAATCCACTTTCCCACGGCCTCAGAAATCGGTATCATTCCCCTAAGTTTATATTCTAACAAATCTCCCCATGCGGCGAATTGCGTAACTTCAGTTAACTTGCATACCACTAATTCTCCTTCTTGTGGATAACCTTCTTTCAAAGGCATAAAAGTAAATTTATTTTATGTTAATAAGTTTATTCTTAGGTTTACTCCTTTACGACTTTCGACAATTCGTTTATCAACTTTCTCACGTACTCTCTCAATTGCTCCACTTCATTGCCCTTTAAAACTTCTAGTTTTCTTTCTTCAAAAACTTTTTTCTTCAATTCTTCCAATCTGTTCCATATCTCCAAATAATACCCATCCACTTTCTTAGTGTCAATGAAATCTCTTTTGAACGCGTCTTTCAAACTCAAGCCCAACGATTTTTCCACGTCAGAAATTTGCATATCTTCAGGTATTTTATGTATGGTCTTTAAAGCTGTAGAAACTGCCTTAAGCATAACTTCATAAGTTCTTTCCAAAATCTTTTCTTTCTTCCTAATCTCAAGAGCGTTAAGAATCATAAACATTTTATCAACAAACTTCTCCGCTCTTTCTATCCACATGTCCACAAACTCTCCCTTAGCTTCTAACATTCTTTTATGCTCTATGTCCTTCCTTATTTTCACTATTTCTTTTAACCAGTTAGCGTACTCTTCTTCTACTATACCTGGTTTAACCAAATACTCTGTAAATTCTTCATATATTTTGCTAGGTACGGGTGGCTCTACACCCATAAACATCAAAACAGCCTGAGCAGAATTTACCATAGAATAATAACAATCTTCTGCTAACATCAACAATTTAACAGTTTTTGCTCTGGCTAATTTTTTCGGTGCATCTTCCATATAACTCTCTATAGCCTCTCTAGTTCCCTGTATTTTACCCATCTTCAACAACCTCTTCCAGGTGATGAAAAAACCAGTATCATATATCGGCTCTCCTTCTTTTATAAAATTATAAACAATCGGATGACCAGACCTAGCGTAATCGAAAAATTCCGTTAAAGTGTAGGATGGTTGTAATGAAATTTTTTCCGAAATGGACTTAGCTATTTTTTCCATCTCGTTATCTATCACTTCCAGTTTTACAGAAGAAAACTCTGGTAACGTATCATCTAATATGACAAGGATGTCTATATCGCTTTCAGGTTTAGCTTCGCCCCTCGTCACAGAACCGAAAACAACTATCGATTTTATCAAATTCCCAAATTTATCCAAAACTCTTTTGGAAAACTCTCTTACTTCTTGCTTCGTTTTTTCGTCCATCTTTATTCCTCCGTTAGCTCTGCAGGCAGGAATTTCTTAAACCTATCGATGATCTGTTTCGTTAGATCTAAAGCAGTTTGTAAATATTTTCCATCCACTTCACTGACCACTTTATGATCTATATCTTTCCACATTTTATTTAAATCCTCCCATTTTTTCAACCATTCTTCCTCAAGTCTGCCCTCTTCAATCATTTTCTTCAAATAATTTCCTATTTCTTTTGGATCAGGTTGCTGTTTATATACATACATTATAACCGCTTGTATAACATCGCTTCCACAGTATCTCAAATCAAATATCATATTTCTTAACTCGTCTTTTATTCTCTCGAACCTAATTTCAGCGCTCTTACATTTCAATTTTATCGTTTCTTCACTTGGAGGTATCAAGCCTAAATGAAGCATTCTTTGTATAGGTTTAACGAATCCTGTGTCATACAAAATCAAACCATATTTTAAATAGTTAACGAGCTCTGGAGTTCCATTCTTTATCCATTGCCAAAACTCAGTTAGATTTGTAGTCTGGATATGTAAATCTTTTAAAGAAGCTGCTATCAAAAAAATTTCCTCCTTAACTCTACTCAAATCAGTAGACGTTTTGGTGGCCGTATCGTCCAGTATAACAAGTATGTCAGAATCAGAAGTCCATTTGATTTCTCCTTTTGCAACAGAACCGAAAATCAAAACCGATTTAACAATGTCACCATATCTTTTTCTTATCTCGTTCATAAACCGAACTGATTTTTCTATAAGTTTTTCCTTTCTCTCTTCTAGTTTATCTTTTTCAACCAATTTTATGTCTTTTAAGTCTTTTTCCAACTCTTCTATCATTACAATCTTTGAAATTTATAATATAAATTTACCTTAACTCTTCTTTTTTCCATTCCTCTGGAGACTTACCTTTTTCTATGACTTTTTTACCTAGGAAGGTAAATCTTTCTTCGGGAACCCTCAACAAACCCCTGAGTGGATCGAAGTGATGTTCTCTAACAATGTTTAGCTGTCTCTCAAAAGATAGTATCTCTTTGCTGTCTACACCGTAAAACTCCATAGGCAATTTCTCTGGGTCTACTTCCTTTTCTAAGTATTCGACTACTATTCTCAAAGCCGCTGCGGACTGACCCACGAATTGAATTGGCATCTGTCCACCTCTAGCACCACCTCTCTCAAAAACTATTATACCAACGTTGCTACCTTTACCAAAACCCAACTTTCTCAGCTCATAAGCATACTTATAAATCCAGTATTGAGCTTCGCTTCCTATGTCTATAGGTTCATGTGCTGGATGGTAAGGTTTAGGGGCACTGACATGAAAAACATATATAAATCTCCCTGCGTCTTTTTCTTTTAAATCTTCCATTACTTCTCTCAACCCTTCTATTTCTTTTAAAGGATCCATGTTGTTGTGTAAATAGTGCTCTTGATCAAAGACCATACCGATGAGAGGATATGGTCTGGTTTTTTCTCCGTAGGCTTCTCTGTAAAGATTGTCTATCGTTTTTACTAACCTAAAAATATCTGAAGCTCTACACAACCTATGCAAACCCTCTTCTCCGGCTCTAGCTATTTCTGGATTTTCAAAAACTATTCTTATCCCAAGTTCGTGTAACTTTTCAATAGGAGTTTTTTCCAAGAATTTTATAAAGTTTTGATCGTTAGTTCCATAAGTTTTTCTAGTTTCAACTATAAACTCTTCCTTATTCTTACCCCACAAATGGCCTATGATATATCTAGAAGCAACCAAAGCCACGATATCGTCTGGTAGTCTGATTTCCATTTTTTCTTTGTCGAAAAAATCTATTTTTGTTTCTTTCTGTATGTCTTCCCAGTTTTTGTCTTTGAAGAACGCTCTCCATAAAGGTTCTTTTCGACTATCTCTAGCTTCAAACAAGTATCTTGCGACCAAAAGATAAGAAATTTCCTCATAAGTTATGGCCCCTCTTGCAAATCTTAAAGAAGAAATCTCTTCAAAATATTCCCAAGCTGTATTTTCTATGTCTTCAGGGGTTAAACTTCTTATTATTTGCTCTAGTTCTTCTTGAGTTAAACTTCCTGTTTTACCTAGTTCTATCCTTTTTTTCTCTATAGCTCTCTCTAAAACTCTTCTTTTAACTTCTTCTAAACTCATAAACGCCACACCACTTTCTCTTGCGATTAACAAATAAACTAGCTCTGATTCAAAAAACCATTTTTTGGCCCTTTTCTTTGCTTCCCTTAACTCTGGATCTTCGTCTTCAAAAAACAAAAGCCAATTCACATTTCCATTGAAATCAACAGTAATATGGCCAGCATATCTATATCTTTCAACAACCATCGAGATAGTTGGTAAGTTAGATGCATGAAAAGCTATATATTTCGGAAGATAGTTCCTTAATTTACCCTCTTTATCCTCTACAAAAAATCTATAATATATTGTGTCTAAGTATTGGTGAAGTCTTCTATGACTTCTTTTCCATACAACTTCTAACGCGCTTTCTAAAGCCAAATTCTCTCCTATTTCTCCGTGCATGCCCCAGTCTATTTGTAAAGTTGTAAGTAACTTTCCGATTTCTTTTATAACGTCTGGCTCTTGAAATTCAGCTATACTTTCAAAATCCACCTGAACAAAGTTGACTCCATATGTCGCAGTCGATCCTATCTTGCTACTCAAACCTAATAGCTCATCACTTCTCGCCACACCCCACCATCCACTCGAAACGCCTATTATATAACTCATATGTTAGTCACCATCTTGGCTCCTGGCACCTCAAAAGCCGCGTTCAAATAACTCTTTATTTGACCGAACAAAACGCCAGCTGGCTTTAGATAGTATTTTATTATTCTATCATAAAACGCAAACTCGTACGGACCTTTAGCTCTTATTAAAGTTAGTTCTATACCAAAGAAGTTCGCTATCTTTGAAAAAAAATCAAATATCTTAAAATTCTTCTTCTCTTCTTTACTCGACTTCTCTCCTACTCCTTCTTTTTTTCCACTTTTTGAATAGATTTCTGGAAATTCTTCTTTCAACATATCTTCAACGGCCTTCCACTTATTGCCATCTATTCCAAATTCTCCTAACAAACCACCTATCTCCATTTCAAACTTTTTCTCTCTTGCTATTATCTCAAGGATGTGACCTATTATCAGGTTTTGTGTTTTTAAATATGTTTTCAGATTTTCTACCATCAAATCTTCAACCTGTGCACCATTCGGTAAAACCAAAACAGCTCTAGTCATTGGAATCTCTGCGAAAAGAAAATATGGACTAAAAGGCCAAAGAACACCTTCTACTCCTAGGTAGACCCCGGTGCTGTATCTACTTAAAAGTCTTTTCCTCGCTTCAAAAAGATCTTCAGTCGTTAACTCAATGTTGTACTCCTTTTCTATTCTCTTCTTTATCTCCCTAACGATTCTGTCTATAGAAGGTTCTATAGGTAAAGCATCTATCTCATCGTTAGGACTCTTTATTTTTCCCTTCCTTATCAATTCCTCTATTTCTTCTTCTGTAAAACCTATTTTACTAGGTGTTACTCGGTTAAATCTCTCTGCACTAACCTTCCATTTTTCAGACGGGGCAAAAGGTTTCCAAGCCCACAAAACCATACTATCGATAGAATAAGCTTGTGCATCGGGTCTGAAAAAACTTCTCAAGATCGCAGCACGACCTCCACTAGAAGACAGCGCGTCGTTTATCATCTTATATCTGGCTATCGTTGGTTTCAAAGCTTCTTTATATTCTTTTATAGAATTTTTCCTTGCTTCCACCAATTCTTTTATTCTTTTGTATCTCTCTGCAACAGTAGATTCGAACATTCTTTTCCATTCTAAAAAGAGTTTGTTTTTCGTTACAAGAACTACTTTTTCCGCATAAGAAATATCAAGCTTTATTTCCTCTGGTGTTTTCTCTTCACTCAATTTCATAAAGTCTGATATTATTGTTGGCCATCTACTCACGATAGATCTTAAAGCTATAGGTGTGTGGGGTAGATCCGTGTGAACGTCAACCTCATCAATAAAAATCGCTCTGAGGGTTTGTTCTATACTTCTTTTTTCGTTTTCTAATTTTTTCTTTTTCTCCGGATCCTTTTCTCCTTTTATCTGATTCTCCAATTCTTTAATCTTTTCAAAGTAGTTGACATATTGTTTATATTTTCTTAGGTCATGCAATAACAATTCTAAATCTGAGTATGCCTCTGATATACTTGCCAAACCTATTTTTATTTGTTGGAACAGTTGCTCCTTTTCTTTTAATACCAACTCATAGTAACCCTTATTTATCGGAGAAACGAAAATGCTTTCAGAGATTTTGTATCTTTCGAAACCCCACTTTCCAAGTTGAAACGCTAAACCATAGTAAACGCCTGTACATTTACCTAAAGGTCCTGTGTAATCCAGCAACTCGTTTGCGTCTAAAGGATTACCAGAAATGCCTTCACCTGGCTTAATTTCTCCACCAAGAGGAGGTGGACCTTCTGGATACTTGACCATAGATTATTTTAGATTTACGGCGTTTAAATTTTAAGTAAGAAAAAACCTGCTCCAATCAAAATCAAACCAATCAACACAGAAAAATAAAACATACCCTCTGGCTGATACTTATCTAAAAAAGGATAAACCAAGATTAACAATAAACCGAGAGAAATGGAAGCTATACCTGCGATTTTTAGAATCATCATCTCACCATCAAAAACAATAGAAAAGATATGATGCTGACGAAAAGCATATAGTTAAATATTTTTGTTTTTGACGTAAAACCAGCTATAAACATAGAAACTATACCTAACGTCAGAAACGTAGAAGATATGAGAGTTTTAATTTCCTGCATTTATTTATTTAAAATTTTAAAAATATTTATGCCAATATTTGCGAGGACAAAGCTATTGATACATGAAGATTGTCTAGCTTTAGCGGGAAGTTCGTCACCTTTTCCTGGAAAAAAATTTATAACTTTAGATTACAGCGGTCCAAACCCACAGATAGCTTACTACCAAATAAAAAAAATTCTTTCCTCTATAACAAAGTTGCCGGAAAGCGAAATAATAGAGAGAAACTTCAGTTGGGATCGTGGCGGGGATGAAGAAAAATTCGGTGCCGATTTTGATATAATAAAAGACATGGATAAGTTTTCTTTCATTCAAATCACAGTATCGATAAAAGGAAGCATAAAACCTAGTAAAGAATTTGGAAAGGAAGGGAAGTTAAACATAACGATAGATGGTGTATTGAGGACAGAATACCCACAAGACACTATTTGGCAAAGAAGTCTTTTTTATGAAGTTTTTAGAACTTTCTTCCATAAATTCATATATGAAGAATCTAGAAGAAAGTACAGAGACGAATGTGTGTCGATAATGATGCAAATTTACAACGAACTTAAAGAGTTTTTGAACGTCTTACCAAAAAGGTGAAATGAAATGCCGAGTTTGATTTTAGAAGACGAATGTCTAGTTCCAGAAAAGTATCTGAAAATTGAATACAGAGGACCAAACCCTTTTTTAGCTTACCAAGTCACTGCACCCAAATTCAGAGATATACTTCAAATGGATGCGCCAGATTATTGGGAAAGAGATTTTAGGTGGGACATAACCGACGATCCCCGACCTTTTTACATCAGAATAATCGTACAAAAAGGTATGGACAGCAAAAGTAAAATATTTTTTGAAATTATAATGCAAGGTAAACAACCTAAGGACCCGTCGAAAGTCGGTGAACTAACAATACTTATAGGTGCAAGGCTAACCACAGAATACAAATTAAACACTCCTTTTCAAAGAACACTTTTTTATAAAACTCTCCTCAAACTTTATAACTTTTTCTTCTACTACAGGGTAAGAAGAAGTTACCTCGATATTTGTAGAAACCTGTGTGAGAAAATAAAAAGCATGTATAAGGAACTTTTAAAAATAGAATAAACAAAATATTATGGGTTTGTTTGATGTTTTCAAAAGAAAAGAAAAATTAGAAGAAGTGCAAGCTAGAGAGGTACCGACTCTACCACCGCCAGTAGAAAATATCCCACCACCGCCTCCGGTAATGAAAGAGGAGCCAAAAGATAGAGGAGAAGTAGAAAAGATAGACCTAGTGATAGACAAGATAAACAATCTTAAACTGGATTACGAAATTCTTAAAGAAAAAGTAGAAAAGATAGAAAAGATGGTAGAAGAAATCTACAACATGGCAAAAAGTTAAGGAAAGGGTTTAAAGTAGAACAGGGAAAAATCAAGTTAAATGAGAAGTAACTACTTTGAACTTTTCGCTCAATTTCTCGAAGAAGCTCTTCCTTATTTCTATATTCTCTCCGGCCAGTATACCAGCTAATCTGAGAATTTCTCTACTCGCTTTCGAGTTTGGCTTCAGAATAAATACAGGTTGTTTCATCGCTGTACTTCTGTACACATCTTTTTCATAAGGTATGCTCACCAAAACTTGCAACCCAGTCAATTGCTCTATTTCTTCCTTTCTCATTTCATAGCTTGCACCTGTTACCATGTTCAAGACAATACCTATCGGCTTAACTCCTATTTCTCTCAAAACTTCTTGTGCCCTGACGATGTCTAAAACCGTAGACACTAAAGGTGTTGTTACTAACAAAACTTCTTTTGAAGATTTCAAAGCTGAAATTGCCTCTCTTCCCAAACCCGGAGCAGAATCTAGTATTATAAAATCGTTTAGATTTTCCAACTTGTTCACTATGTCTTTGAAATTTAACATATCTATTCCTGCTAGCTCTGCCGCGGAAATCGAAGCTGGTAAGATATACATTCCAGATGAATGACGATACAGAGCTTCTTCTGGGGAATATTCTCCTCTTAAAACTTTGTTTATTGTGATCGGTGTATAATAGACTCCTAAATAAAGTCCTAAGTGAGATGAAGTTATGTTGCAGTCTAAAAGCGTGATTTTTTTCCCAAATCTAGAAGACAAAGCTGCACCCAAATTTACCGTTATAGTCGTTTTCCCAACACCACCCTTACTAGAAAAAACAGCTATCGTTCTCGACATCTTCATCTAATTAATAGTTTGTTTCAGATGGTTTAAATTTTATTTAGCTGTCGAATTTTTTTTTGAAAAATCGACAACTGAAGTTCAACTACTTTCACTCCACTTCTACCTCCACTATCGGCTTTCTACTCGTTTCGTTGAAACCAACGTTTTTCACAATCAACTTATGGCTACCTTTCCCGATTTTAAAATCAGACTTGAACTCTATGTTGTAAATCGGTAAAAACAAATTCACTTCTTTAGAATTTCTGTTACC
>JANXEV010000010.1 GCA_025057985.1 Candidatus Aenigmatarchaeota archaeon | reverse complement strand
AACTAAAAGAGGAAGAAATCCCAAAGCTAAATGGTTTAAGAAAATCTTATACAAAATACAAATCTCTTTTGGAAATAAGTAAAATGGACGAAAGTTACGAAGAAAGTATAAATAGAAGACTCTTCGAATCTATTCTCGATGAAAAAGAGAGAAAAGAAATGTTGGCTTTGTTAGAAAGTGATTTGCTTCGCTTCGGTTTAGGTGCGAGTTTTTCCTATGTTAAAAATCAAATAGAATCTCTCTATCGAAAACTTCTAGTTTAATCTTACCACTTTCTCCTATCACTATAGATTCCGCTCCGACTTCTTTCATTATTTCTTCTGAGAATTTTTCTATCGATTTTAACGTTTCTTCGTCTGCGTCTATTTTTAGTTCTATTTTTTCCCAAACATTCATTTTTCTCTTCTTTCTTTCTTCTTGTATAGCTCTAACTAATTCTCTAAAGATAGCTTCTTCCTTCAACTCCTCATACAAGTTTAAGTCTAAATAAACCGTGCCGTATTTCGTTTCTCTACTCGATAAATTTTCACTCTCACCAACTTTCACTTCTTTCACGTTTGTAAGAATTTTTACCACGTCGTTCACTTCTCCCAAATCTATAGGTATTATCGCCGTCTTTAAAGGCCATCTAGTTTTTATTTTCCCACTTTGCCTGATCGCTAATATACCTTCGATGAACTCTTTTGCATACTCAAATTTTCTTTCCAATTCTTCATCGATAAATTCTTCCTCTGGTTTTGGAAAAGCTTCCTCAAACACACTTCTTTCATATCTCCCTTCTAACCTTTGATAGATCTCTTCACTGATGAAAGAAGCTATTGGTGCAAGTGTTTTGGAAATTTCCGTCAGACACTTTTTGATAACACTTAAAGGTACACTTCTCTCAGGAGAATTTATAGAAACTCTGTCTCTAACAATTTTTATATAAGTTCTACTCAAATCTTCAACGGCAAAGTTCATTATCTCCCTTCCAGCCTTTTCAAACTCAAAATTTTCTATGAAATTTCTAACGTTCTTTATCGTTGTGTTCAATCTAGATAGAATCCATCTATCTTCTACTTTCAACGGTTCCAACGTGAAATTAAACTCACCCGAATAGATTTCGAAAAATTGTAGAGTGTTCCAGAGAACATTTATCTGTCTTTTCACTATCTCTGCATTTGAAAAACTGAAGTTTTGTTGTTCCCATGGAGAATTTTCCCAACAGAAATAAATTCTCAAAACATCTGCACCCAATTTTTCTATTGCCTCATTAGCCCAAACAACATTCCCTAAACTTTTACTCATTTTTTCTCCTTTTTCGTCTAGAACCCAACCATTCATCGCGACTGCTTTGTAAGGGGCTTCACTGAAAATCGACACGCCTGCAAACATCAAACTATAAAACCATCCTCTTATCTGGTCTTGACTCTCATCTACTAAATCTACTTTCCATAACCTTTCAAAAATTTCTTTGTTTCTGTATGGATAACCTAAAGAAGCCCACGGTGCTATTCCGCTATCGAACCAAACGTCCAAAATATCATGAACTCTGTTCATACTCTCTCCACACTTCTCACATCTTATACTGATCTTATCCACATTGTTTTTATGCAAATCGATGTTATCATCTAGAGGAGTTAAAGATTTTTTCTTCAACTCTTCAAAACTTCCTATAACTTCAAGATTCCTACAATTTTCACAAACCCAAATAGGTAGAGGGATTCCCCAATATCTTTGTCTAGAAATGCACCAGTCGACAGCATCCTTCAACCAATTTCTAAATCTGTCTTTACCAAAAGACGGAAGCCACTTAACTTTTTCATTCTCCTCTAACATTTTTTCCTTAATCTTATCGACGCTCAAAAACCATTGTTTGGTCAGTCTAAAAATTAAAGGTGATTTACATCTCCAACACAAAGGATAAGAATGTACGACGAAATCGTCATAGAGTATTAATCCGTTTTTTTTCAAAAATTCTACAATGATTTTGTCAGCTTCCTTAACGAATATCCCTTTCAAAAAGTCCGCTTCTTCTGTAAATTTACCCTCATCGTCTACTGGCGAAAGAACAGGTAGCTTATAATGTTCTCCCAAATAGTAGTCTTCAGGCCCATGCCCAGGTGCGCAGTGAACCAATCCAGAACCTTCTTCTACGTTGACGAAGTCAAAAAATTCCTCTTTCAATTCCTTAGCCTTTTCCAAAACACCGTGTTTATATGATTTGGATTTCAAAACCGGAATAGACAGGTAAACCTTTCTAGCCTTTGGGTTGTTATCTAACTTTTTTTGAGCGGAAACTTTCAACACAGGTTTGTATTCTACACCCTCTAAATCTTTTCCCAAGAATTTCTCTACGACTTTAAATTTAACCTTCAAGAGTTCCTCTAAGGGTTTCAACCTTTTTTCTGCTATTATTAGTTTTTCTCCGTTCAACTCCACCTTAATATAATTCTCATCTCCTTTAACGACTATTGCTACGTTACTAACAAGAGTCCAAGGTGTTGTTGTAAAAACGACAAGGTATTCTTTCTCTCTGTTTTTGACCGGAAACTTTACATAAATATATGGATCTTTAACGTTAGAATAGCTATCAGTGACTTCATAACCCGACAAAGAAGTCTCACAGTGTGGACACCAGTATGTCGGTTTTTCACCCACGTATAACATTCCCTTTTTCCACATTTCTTTAACGCTCCACCATCCAGCTTCTATATAGTAGTTTTCGAGAGTCAAGTAAGGTTGAAAGTAACCTCTCCAATCTCCGATTTTTCTGTAAAGTTCCATCCAAACTTTTTCATTACCTTTCGCTCTTTTTTTGCACTCTTCGATGAATTTGTCAACCCCAAATTTTTCTATCTCTTTCTTGGATTTTAAACCCAGTTGTTTTTCTACCATGTTCTCGATGGGCAAACCATGACAATCGAAACCTGGTTGAAACCAAACGAAAAATCCATTCATCAACATATATTTGTTCCAAACATCCTTGAACACTCTTGTTTTTACATGCCCAACGTGAGGTTCAGCGTTGACATAAGGTGGCCCGTCTAATAAATAGAATTTTGGTTTGTTTTTGTTCGACTCGAAATCAGAAAGTTTTTGAACTATTTTCTTTTCTTCCCAAAATTTTCTGATTTTCTCTTCGATTTCTTTAAGCTCTAACATAAAATCACCTTGGAATTCTAAATAAATAAGCTTTAAAAACTCTAGTCTGATTTTTATCAATCAACAACCATACATTTTTTGAATTCTCTCCGCTTCTATTTTTCCGTTTTTTTAACTTCCTCTAAAAGCCCTAAATAAGATTCAGTGTCTTCTCTTATCCACGACTTTACATCAAGAATTTTAAATCCTTCTTTCGTTTTGATCACTACTTTTTCTACTCCAGCGTTTATCAAAATTCTTTTACACCTATTGCAAGGTGTGGCTTCTACTTCTTCCCCTGTTTCTGCGTCTTCTCCATATATGTAAAGAATTCCATTAGAAATCTTCGAACCATTTCTAGCGGCATTGACGACTGTGTTTTCTTCTGCGTGAACTGCAGGACAATAATCATAAGCTTTTCCATGCGGTAGCTTCAAAATGTTTTTAATACAACCTACTTCTATACAATTTATCACACCTCTAGCAGGACCATTATAGCCAGTGGATACTATCGCGTCGTTTACTACAATTATCGCACCATACCTCCTTCTTATACATGGCGATCTTTTACTAACAGCTTTCGCAATCTCTAGGTAATACTCATCTTTATTCGGCCTATTCATAGAAAATCTTAGATTTTATTATTAAATTTTCCAAAACTTTCTCGTCCTCAAGAAATTCTTCTGTGCGTTATACAGCTCTTCAAAAAAATCATCTTCATCCCTAAAGTATTTGGCTAAAACTCTTTTTGCAGTTTCTATACCAATACCTTTGACACTAAAGGCTATAGCAGCTTTTTTTCCAAATGATAAAAACAAAGTCGCTTTCTCCAAAAGTTTAGAAAAATTCTTTTTATCTTCTTTGCTTAGCTTTTGCTTTCTCACATATTTCGATATGATTCTTTCAGCTTTTACATTTTCTTCTTTGACTACCGTCAACAATCTAGCTCCACATTTCTTGCAACTTATTTCATCTGGAAGATCTCTAAGATAGAATAAAGATTTCCACTCACCGCAATTCATGCATATAACTTTAATCCTTTTTTCTAAAATTCTGTTTTTAAACAGATCCAAAATATCCTTAGTGGGTCCTTCAATAAAATCGATGAATATTTTTCTCATCGCTAGCTTGGAAATTTTGGAAGGTCCTTCTACGACAAAAATCTTAATCTCACCTTTCCTTATCCTATTTACTAACCAAATAGTGTTTGGTATGTCCAACTTTTCTACTTTCAATTCTCTCAGTGTTTCTTCGAAAACCGGCGTACCGATAAATTCATCTATAAGTTTTTTTGCTAAGTTTTTACCAATACTAGCATCTTTTTCTAGAACACCAAATCTTTTCGCAACGTTCAAGAATCTTATCGTGAATAAGTCTGTTTTTGGTATAAAATTGTCTATTTCTTCTTCTACTTTTCTTTCGTCTAAACTTTCCAAAACTTCTTTTATCCTCTCTGCTTCTTTTCTACCTATTTTTTCTGGAAACGTCAATATTATTCTATATGCGTCGTTCCTGTTCTTAACGAAAAAATTAAGCTGCGAAATTATAATTTTGGCGAGTGTCTCGTTTACTTTGTTTCCGAAAGAAGAATGAATCACTATCTTGTTTTCAAAAAACTCTATAAAAATTTCTTTATCTGATGGTATGAAGTATTTTTTCTGTTCCTCATAAAAACTTTTAAGTGCTAGAATAGAGCTATCATCAACTTTGTACTTTTCTTCCATAAATCCCAAATCTTCCTCAGAGGAGATTTTACTCCTAAGACTACCGACTTCTAAAGATACTTCCAAAGGAACTGGTATAAGTTCTCCCTCCCAAGACGGTATTGCCGCGTCTTTTTCTTTACTTGGTTCTACATATATTTTATCCTCTTCAATTGAAACTATCTTATAGGTTTCGCCTTTTATGATGAAAATCGAACCTTCTTCTCCGTAAAGAGCGACAAATTCTTCGTCCAAGCTTCCTATCACAATACCATCTACAGTATTAACGACTTTGTAATCTTTAACGTCTGGGATCGTAGAAAGCCTAGAAAAATAATAATCATAAGATTTTCTTCTTCTCACAATTTTATTTCCCTTAACGTACAATATTCCTATGCTTTCTAAAAATTTCAAAACATCCAAAAATTCTTTCATCTTCAGGTTTCTGTAAGGCTGAGCCCTCTTTACAATCTCAAAAGCCTTTTCGACTTCCACTTCACCGTTGAAATCAAAAACTATACCTACTAACTGATGTGCTAAAACGTCTAAACTTTTTTGATGCATCGTTACTTTTTCTAACTCACCCGCTAGAGCTTTTCTTACGATCACTGATGACTCTAATATATCGTCTTCATCCGTTGCGACAATTATACCTTCGCTTTTTAACCAATACTTGTGACCACTTCTCCCAACTCTTTGTAACAATTGCGTCACTTCTCTTGGAGATTGATATTGAATCACCAAGTCTACTGTTCCTATATCCACTCCTAGTTGTAAACTGGATGTACAAACCAAAGCTTTGATTTTGCCTTGCTTGAAGTCTTTTTCTGTTTTAACTCTTATATCCTTACTTAGACTGGAATGATGCACAGAAATAGGAATATCTTTTTCGATCAGTCTCAGTCTACTAGACAAAATTTCAGCAAATTCTCTCGTGTTTGTAAAAATCAAAGTAGAGTTTTTTTCCCGAATTTTTTGCAATATATATCTAAGTCTGGCTGCGCTTTCTTTGGTCGTTAAAACTCTCTCGGATATTTTTTCGTCTACTTTTTCTTCTCTCGGATACACTACCTTCAATTCTAAAGGCTTGTTGTATTTGACGTTTATTATCTCTGCTTTTTCCAAAGAGAAAAAGTCTGCTATTTTTTCTGGATCTCCTACTGTGGCAGAAACAGCAATGATTTGAAAATTCTTGGAAAGTTCTTTCAATCTTTCCAGCGCTAAGGTTAATTGAACTCCTCTCTTACTTTCTACAACCTCATGAACCTCATCTAAGATAACCCACTTAACATTTCTCAAATGTTCTCTAATTTTTTTTCCAACCAAAACCGATTGTAGAGCCTCTATCGTTAGGATCAAAAAATCGTTTGCAAATTCTGCTTGCAATTTTCTTTCATAAGACGATGTGTCTCCATGTCTCACTGATATTTCCATTCCAAGTTCTTCTGCCCAAAAAACTAGGTGCTCCAGTTGATCCCTGTTTAAAGCTTTCATAGGAGAAATGTATAGAATGCTTGTCGGTTTCGGTTTATTTTCCAACCATCTTTGAAAAATTGGTAGTAAAGCTGCTAAAGTTTTACCCGTTCCTGTAGGAGAAATTATTAAACAATTCTTACCTTCATAGATCGGTTTAAATGCCCTCTCTTGCACTTCCGTAAGCTTTTCTATTTTTAATTTTTTTAACGCTTCGAGGATTTTTTCGTGCATATCAATTTTATTGATTTTTAAAATAGAATATTCATTATAAAATTAATGACAAAAGTCCGATTGCCCTACAAGTTAATATTTTTAATAATTATTGGAGCATTGACCTTTTTCTTACTCAAATTTCTAAAAAACCACATACCGAATGGAATCTCTTCTTTCGTTAACTTTGTTGTTTTTTTGGCATTTTCTTTCAGTTTTTTTAGAATTCTAGGTAAGTATATAGAGAAAACTGGGATAACTAAAGCGAAGCAAATCGGAAGCCAAGTAAAACTGATGGGATATATTTTATCTATTTTTATAGCTTTTTCTTTCTTTAAAGAACTCTCAGGAGTAATACTAACATTTGGAACAGTAACCGGGATAATACTAGGATTAACCCTACAACCAGTTCTAGGTAATTTTTTTGCTGGAGTTTTAATAATGGCGACAAGATTTATAGAAGTAGGTAAAAAAATAAGAATACTTAGCTCGTCTATACCATTTATGCTAACACCTCTCCCACCTTATAAATACTTTTCAGTCGAGAATGCAGATCTAGGTTACAAAGGAGAAATAATCGAAGTTGATTGGTTTTTTTCTGTGTTAAAAACGGACGAAGGAAAAATCGTAAAGGTACCTAATCTGCTTTTGTTAAACTCGGCTGTGATAGATTATCGCGATGAAAAGGAATTTACGTATTCGTTAAGATTAGAATTTCCAATAAAAATGAAAAGAGGATGGAATTTGGAAAAAGTTAAAAAAGAGATAGAAAAAATATTGAAGGGTTATAACGTCATCGAGGGACCCTATTTCAACGAACAAAGTGACAAAGATTATGTCTTTATTAGATTGAAAATTAAAGCGAAAGATGAAAATTGGGAAGAGGAAAAATCTAACCTTTTGATAAAAATTTTGAGTTTGAAGCAAAAAGTTGGAGCCAAGTAATAAGTATTTTTAAATTTAATTTATAATAAATTTGAATGCAAGAAAAACTTTTAACGCAAAGAAAGAACTACTTAGCCTATGGTGTTTATATAGGTGGGAAAAACGTCACAAGAGACATGAGAGATTTTGTGTATAAGATTAAGCCGGATGGTTTGGCAATCTTAAACGTTAGAAAAATAGATAAGAGAATTAGAGTTGCTGCTAAATTTTTGGCTAGACATAAAAACATTCTAATAGCCAGTAGAAAAAAATTTACAAAAAATATGGTCGAAAAGTTTGGAGAAATGATAGGAGCGAAAGTTTCTACAGGCAGATTTCTACCGGGAACTCTAACAAACCCTAAATCAGAAAATTATTACGAAGCTGAAGTACTGTTAATAATAGATCCGGAAGCCGACAAAAGAGCTCTGGAAGAAGCTGTAAAGGCTAGAGTTCCGGTAGTGGCTATATCTAATAGTACAATAGAAGTAAAAAACGTAGATCTAATTATACCTGCAAACAATAGAAGTAAAAAGCCTCTAGGTCTTGTGTTTTATCTTTTGTCAAGGGAGATTTTAAAAGAAAGGGGAGTTATAAAAAGTTATGAAGAATTTAAGTATACACCTGAAGATTTTATAATCTAGACTTAAAGAGTTAGAGTATATTGTGCATAGATTTTAGATCTTTTTCAAAAATCCTCAGTTCTACTGGTATTTCTATTTTTATTGAATCTTTCAGAGATAAGCCTTTTTCTTTTTTCTGTCTCCAAACGAGAGAATTAAATTCTAAAATTTTATCGGTCAAAGTCGTTAAATCTTCTATTTCTATTTTATCATCCCATTTTTCCGTATGAATACTTTTTTCAGAGTAAAGCGTCTTCCATATATATTCCGTGATATATGGTATTATCGGCGCTAGCAATTTAAGTGAGATCTTCATAACTTTGTGCAAAGTATAAATAGCTGCTCGTTTCTCTTCTAAGGTAAAACCATCTCCGTAAGCTCTCTTTTTTACCATTTCTATGTAATGAGCTGCAAATTTATTCCATAGAAATTCTCTCATCTCGTTAGCTGGAATAAAAAAGTTGAACTGGTTGTAGCCGTTCAAACATTTTTCATAAACTTTCTTCAACTCACTTAAAATCCACTTGTCAGCAGGTAATAACTTACTTTCATCGAAATTCGATATAACTTCAAACTGGGAAATGTACCTAGCGATGTTCCAGAGTTTTGTTATAAACAACGAAGCATTTTGAAACCTCTTTTCGCTGGCTCTAAAATCGTAACCAAGACTGGATTCGCTTGCTGCCCAAAATCTAAACGCGTCTGCCCCATATCTTTCTATAACTGGAATAGGATCGATAACATTCCCCTTGCTTTTACTCATTTTTTCTCCTTTTTCGTCTACACAATATCCTGAAATCCAAGCTCTTTTAAACACGTTTTTTCCAGTTAGCTGGTAGCATCGGAGTAAAGTGTAGTAAAGCCAAGTTCTAACTATATCTTTCCCCTGCGGTCTTATCGAAACTGGAAATGTTTTCTCAAAAAACTTCTCATCGGCTTTATACTTTGTTATAAAAAGTGGAGTTATACTCGAGTCGAACCAAGTATCAAAAGTTCTTTCCTCTCCTATAAATTCTTTGTTACCACACTTTTTACAAGCAGAAAAAGGTGCTTTTTCCTTCCAAGGTTTGTAATACTTACCTGGTTCAGGGACATGCGGCTCTAAACATTTCTTACAATACCAAATAGGTATTTCTGTTGCATAATATCTCCTTCTAGATATTGGCCAATCCTTTGTTATGCTGTTAATCCAATTTATCAACAACTGCCTATGAAATTCTGGCAGAAACTCCAACTCCTTAGCAATTTCTAACATCTTTTCTTTAAACGGAAGTTGTTTCAAATAAATTTCTTGCATCGGTATAATTTCTATCGGATTGTGACTTCTATCGCATGTTGGAACGTTATGAATAACTTCTTCTATCTTTACCACATAACCCTCTTTTTTCAAATCTTCTATAATTCTCTCTCTAGCTTCTTCAACCTTCAAACCCGCATATCTCCCAGCCACTTCTGTCATCCTTCCATCTAAGTCTATTGCTATAATTTCTTTAAGCATTAACTCTCTAAACAACATCACATCGTTGTAATCTCCGTAGCTACAAACCATTTCTGCCCCTGTTCCAAACTCTATTTTAACTATAGGATGTGACATTATCGGAACTTCTCTCTCATAGATCGGTATTTTAACTTTCATTCCTACCAGGTCTTTGTATCTTTCGTCATTAGGATTAACTAAAACAGCTTGACAAGCACATAACAATTCAGGTCTAGTTGTAGCTATAACTAACTCTTTATTGTTTTCAACTTTAAACTTTATATACACCAACTTTGTTTTTATTTCTTCGTATTCTAGCTCCGCGTCGGCTATTGTCGTTTTACAAACAGGACAATAGTTGTTAGGTCGTGTGTCAAAATAAATTAAACCTCTCTTCCACAGATCTATAAAGGTAGCTTGCGTTAGTTTTCTATATTCTTCACTATCCGTTTGATAATATTTATCGAAGTCACCACTTATCCCAAGCATTTTCATAATTTCAATCATTTCTGCCTCTAACTCATCCAAAGCTTGTTTACAACATTTTAAAAATTCCTCTCTAGCTATCGTATGTATACTTATTTTGAATCTTTTTTCTGCATACCTTTCTACACCTATTCCATTTCTATCCATGCCGATGGGAAAAAGAACGCTAAAACCTAACATCCTTGCTGTTCTTGCAATCATGTCTATTTCGGAGTAATGTGCAGCGGCACCTATATGCCATGGTTTACCACTAGGGTACGGTGGTGGTGTATCTATCACAAAAATATTTGGAGAATTTGGGTTGAATTCATAGATTTTTGAGTTGAACCATTCATCTCTTATCTCTTTTTCTTTTTTTATATTCCATCGTATTTCTTCTAAAGCTTTCCCCATTATTTCATTTTTATCTTAAATATAAAATATTTATGGAATTGGAAAAAGTAATAGAAGATTTGAAAAATAGGGGAATAGAAAGGGTTTTTGTGCAGTTGCCGGAAGGTCTAATGACTCATTTTAAAGAAATTTCAGAATTGTTAGAAAGGAATGGGATTACGCCAGTAATTTCCATAGAAAGAACATATGGTGTTTGTGATATAAGGGACGAAGAAGCAAAAAGAGTTAAATGTGGGGCTATAATACACTTTGGGCATAACGACTTTGGATTTGAATTAAAGGACATGAAATTACCGGTCTATTTTGTTGAATGGTTCTTAGATAGAGACGTCAGAGACTTAGCCACAAAGGTTAAAGAGGAGATGAGAAACTTTAAGAAAATCGGGATCGTTTACTCTTTGCAATACAAAAAGTTAGCAGAAAATTTAAAAAAAGAGTTGGAAGATGAGAAAGAAGTTTTGATTGGCGGGCAAATTCTTGGATGTAATGTTTCTAACCTTCTCCTTCTCGAAAAGGAAATAGATGCGATTTTGGTAATCTCAGCAGGAAAATTTTACCACATCTATCCTAGTATTAAGTCAAAAAAACCTGTTTTTTTGCTAGACGTAGAGAAGACTGATTTCTTAGACTTAGAGAAAGAAGTTGAAAAGATAAAAAAAATTAAAGAATGGAATAAAAATGTTTTAAAGAATGCAAAAGAAGTGGGAATTCTACTTAGTTGGAAAAAGGGTCAAGTGAGAGAATTTAAACAAATCTATGATTCTTTAAGGAAAATGGGGAAAAAAGTTTACGTCCTTGCTTTCGACGATCTAGAAGAAAATTTTTTAGAAGGAATAAAAGTCGACGTCTTGATAAATTTGGCTTGTCCTAGAATTGGTGTTGACGACTTAAATAAGTTTAAAATCCCTATTTTGAATTTAGAAGAGATTTTTTAAAAATTTCAAATTTACTTTTTTCCCATTTATCTTCACTTAGATCATATTCGACAAAAAATTTCGTCAAAACCATTTTGCAATATCCTTCTAGATCTTCCAAACTCTTAGATTTTATACTATTATAAAAATTTTTTATCTCCATGTATCTCTTATCTTTTAACAACTCTCTAACATAGACAATCCCTGCATATTCTCTAGCTTTTTTCGGCAAATCTTCATTATAACACAAATATAAAACAGGGTCTAAATTTCTTCTGTCGACACATTGATCAACTCTGATAATTACAGCTTGAGTTAAATATTTTTTTATAATTTCCAAATCATCTAAACTCGAATTTTTATATGCTACGTAAATATTCAAAATATCTTCGAATAGCCCTTTTCTTGCTAATTCTTCTAATTTGTTTCTATCTATCGTTTCCATAATTTTATTTCTCGAATGAAAAATATATAAGGTTTAGTAACTTGACGGTGAAAACTATTTTATAAAAGGTTAAAATTCTGGTTAAATTTTTTGCAAGTCACTAAATATAATTAATAAAAAAATAAGAGTGAAATGAAGAAAATTTTTAAATTCTCTTCCATCTGGTTCCATCTTTCGTGTCTTCCAAAACTATCTTGAATTTTTCTTTCAATAACTCTCTAATTTTGTCGGCTTCTTCAAATTTCCCCTCCTTTCTTAACCTTTCCCTCTCTTCTATCAGCTTCTTAGCTTCTTCGTCCAATTCCTCGTCTTTTAACCACTCTTCTAACTTCAAACCCAATATTTTGTCAAAGTATAAAATTAGATCAATCGATTTTTTTGCATCGCTTTCAGAAATTTTCCCCTCTTCCATCATTCTGTTCACATTATTTATAAAATTAAACATAGCGGCTATAGCCTTCGGTGTGTTAAAATCATCTGACATACTTTTTATAAATTCTCTCTTGCTCTCTAATAGAACTTTGGTAAATTCTTTTGTATGCCTCCCGCCTTTAAAGTTTTTTAAATTGATCATGAAATTTTTTATTCTATCTAAACCGTTTTTTGCTGCATTCAAAGATTCAAAAGTGAAATTTTGTTCGTCCCTATAGTGTGCTGAAGCGAACAAAAATCTTATTTCTCTCCATGAATATCCTTTTGAAAGCAAGTCTCTGAGCGTATAATAATTTCCTAGGCTTTTCGACATCTTTTGTCCATTGACCAGAAGAAAATTACAATGTATCCAGTAATTAACGAATCTTTTACCGGTTGCTGCTTCACTTTGAGCTATTTCATTTGTGTGATGTATCGGTATATGGTCGATCCCACCTGCATGTATATCAAAAGTTTCACCAAGATACTTCATACTCATTGCAGAACACTCAATATGCCAACCTGGAAAACCGATAAAATTAAACTTAACGAAAACTGAATCTTCTCTGTCTTTCACTTCTAGTATTTTGATGTTGTGATTTTCCTCTGAAAAACTTTTTATCTTCTCGAACTCTTTTTTGTCTAACTTCCATTCTGATATGTAGTCCCACTCCATTTGCCTTTTTTTGTCTGGCGGAGAAAACTTCCAAAGAGCGAAGTCTGTTATGTTTTTCTTACCCTCTACAGGTTCGACTCTCGCACCTTCGATTAAATATTTATTTAACTTTTTGAAAGACATCCCACTTAACTTTCCGTAATTTTTGAACTTCGAAGTATCGTAATATATTCCGTCTTTTATTATGTATGCATATCCCTTTTCCTTAAGCTTTTCTATCAATTCTTGCATTTCTTTTATATGCTCGGTCGCTTTAGGTATCACATGGGCTTTTTTTATATTTAAAGTCTCTATATCCTTAAAAAATTCTTGAGTGAAAAATTCTGCGATTTCCCATGCAGTTTTTTGTTTTTCTTTAGCTGCTTTTTCAATTTTATCTTCTCCTGTGTCCGCTTGACTAGTTAGATGGCCAACATCCGTTATATTCATAACGTGCAAAACATTATAACCCAAAACTTCAAAAGTTCTCCTTATTATATCTTCGTTGATATATGTTCTTAAGTTACCTATATGCGCATAATCGTAAACAGTTGGTCCACAGGTATAAATTTTAACCTTACCTTTTTCTATGGGTATAAATTTTTGTTTTCTTCTACTTAAAGTGTTAAAAATTTTTATCATAAACAAGATCACCTCCTATTAATAAATACAAATCTATCAAACATCCTAAAATCACACAAAAATTAAAGGTCACAAAAATAACCGACCATTATATTCTTTGAAATTTCATCTTTAAAACTTTAATTTTTGCAGCAAACTTGATATAATTTGCCTGGGGCGGGATTCGAACCCGCGACCTCCGCGTTTCTTATCATCACAAATCAAAGCTCATCGAGTATGAGCGCGGCGTTTTAACCACTCAACTACCCAGGCATACGAATTCGAATAATAAAGATTTTAGAAAATCACATTAAAAAATTCTCCTATTCTTTATGAAAGGCTTCTCACTTCTTTTTTAATTTTATCAATCTCATCGAATCTGTATTTCTTTCTCAAACCTTTTTCAATGTTTTGAAAAGTAATAGTTTTCGTCTCAACTTCTTCTTTACCGATTAATATGACATACTTGATTCCTTTTTTTTCAAAATATTTAATTCCTTCTCTCGGAGAAAAGGTCTTGTAAGGTAGAAAAACGCTTAAATCATTCCTCCTTAATTCATCCGCCAACCTCCAACACTGACTCATACCTTCTTTTGTAAGCGGAATTATACCAACATCACAAAACATATCAGTCTCATATTTTACTACACCTTGCTCTACACAAACATCTATCAACCTTTCAACTCCAATCGACCCACCAACAGCCGGTATTTTTTTGCCTACGAACATCCCTATGAGATTATCGTACCTTCCTCCTCCAGAGATACTCCCAATTTTCGGTTCAGTTACTACTACTTCATATATCATTCCAGTATAGTAATCTAAACCTCTCACGAGTGAGAGATCTATTTTAATTTTATCGCTTTTACTACCCAAAAGATCCATACACGTTTTGAAAAGTTCTATAACTTTTTCTAGGTTTTCAAACTTTTTCTTCTCTAAAAAATCTAAAATTTCCTCATTCTTGAAACTTGACGTCTCCAAAATTTGTGAAACATTTCCGATTTTTTCTTTACTTAGATATTTTTCTAACTCTCTCAAAACACCATCCTTACCTATTTTGTCTAACTTATCTATTGTCCTTAGAACTTCTAACATAATTCTTTCGTCTTTAACCCCTAACGATTCTTCAAAAATTTTCTTCAAAACTCTCCTGTCGTTAATTTTTATGACGTAGTTTCTCAATCCGAGGTCTTCAAAAACACTACTAACTACATCTAATATTTCTATGTCTGGAAGTGGTTCTTCCACACCGACTACATCGACATCACATTGATAAAACTCTCTATATCTTCCTTTTTGTGGATCTTCATAACGATAAACTTGCCCTATCTGATATCTTTTAAAAGGTATGCTCGGTTTATACTTCGAGAAATACCTAGCCAAAGGGACAGTAAGGTCGTACCTCAGTGCGAATTCTTTATCTGAGTAAGGAAGTTTAAATCTCCATATCAATCTATTTTCTGCTTCATCACCATACTTACCTTTTAACACATCCCACATTTCGACGATTGGCGTTTCCATCGGTTCGAACCCAAATCTTTGAAAAACCCTTTCTATTTTTCTAAAAACCTTATCCCTAATGATCTTCTCTTTCGGTGGAAAATCTCTCATACCTTTCGGAGGATTTAGAAACATTGATTTAGTTAGAATCGATACTTAAATCGATTTTATAAGACGAGGTAATTTAAAAAATGGAAGTTAGAGAAATAAAGGCAAAAACCTTGCTGAATAAAAGTAGGATTGCAGACTATTGCATAAATCCTTATGTCGGTTGCGAACATGCTTGTAAGTATTGCTATGCTGATTACTACACTAGGAGAATTTACAAAATAGACAAAAGTTGGGGTGAGTATGTTTACGTTAAGACGAATTCTCCTATTCTTTTAGAAAAAGATATAAGAAGAAATAAAGTAGGTTCAGTATATATTTCGTCGCTCACCGACCCTTATCAAAGCTTGGAAAAAAAATACGAACTAACTAGAAGGATCTTGGAACTTTTAATCAAAAACAACTGGCCCGTGATCATTCAAACAAAATCCTCTCTAATTTTAAGAGATATTGAACTTATCAAAAAAGGTCAAGATGTTACAGTCGGTGTTACTATTACCTCTTTAGAAAAAGAAATTGTGGAAAAGTTTGAAAAGCTGGCGTCGTCTGTAGACGAGAGAATAAAAATTCTAAAGGAGACGAGAGAAAACAAAATAAAAAATTACCTTTTTCTAGGACCAATAATTCCTTTCACGGAAAAAGAAAAAATCGAAGAAATAGTAAAAACGACTAAAGATTTCACAGACGAGTATTACTTCGACAAGCTCAACATCAGAGGTTTTTCACAGGACAAAATTAAAGAATTTTTACCGGATGGCAAAACTATAGAAGATTTAGAGGCATACTTCAAAAACGTGAAAAAATGGGTGAAAGAGATAATAGAAAAAAATAAAATAAAAGCAAACGTACTATTTTAAAAAATAAAGCCTAAAACCAAATTTTTTGATGAGCGATAAATTTTTACTAACCTGCGATCCTGGAATGGAAGACATAGTAGAAATGGAAATTAGAGAAAAAATAAGAAATGCTAAAACTTATAGATTCTTTAATTTTCAAGGTAAGATTCTCGTTGAGACAGATAGAGTTTCAGATTTGTTTAATTTACATTCTATTCATCATATAGTGAAAATGAAAAAAGAATTCTATTTGAAAGAAGCATCCTTAGACGAAATAAGAAAAATTATTAAGGACGTTGAAATCGAAGAGATGGAATCTGCAAAAAGTTTTAGAGTTACTAGTCAAAGATATGGGAATCATACTTTCACGTCGATAGACATGCAAAAAGTTGCAGGAGAAGTCATTCAAAATAAATACAAAAAAGAAGTTAGCTTAAAAGAATTTGATTTAAATATAAGATTTGACTTGATAGGGAATTTTGGTTTTATAGGAATACAAATGACCAAACAGCCGATGTATAAAAGATTCAAAAAGGTTTTTCATCATAGCGCCGCTATAAAATCTACTCTCGCATACGGGATGATAAGGCTCGCTGAAGTGAAAGAAAACCAAACATTTTTAGATCCTATGTGTGGTAGCGGTACTATAATATTGGAAGCTGCTAGCTTGTATAAAGACAGAATAAAAATATTCGCCAGTGATTTGTTTCCAGACATAGTAGAAAAAGCTAGAGAAAACGCTAGAGAGAATGGTTTAGAAAAGTTTATAGATTTTAAAGTAGCTGATGCGACAAGGTTAGAAGAAAATTTTTCTAACATAGATAGAATCGTCGTAAATCCGCCATATGGGGTGAAAGTTGGTAAAAAGAAGGATCTGAAAGCATTTTACTGGAAATTCCTAGAGTCTTCCAACAAAGCGATGAATCAAGAAGGAAGAATGGTTTTAATAACTCTCAGAGCAGATATGTTTAGAATAATCGTTAATAGAAGTAAACTCTTTAAAATAGTGCACGAAAGAGTGGTGGAAAGCGGAGGTATCTTCCCTCATATATTTGTAATGGAAAAATTATAACAAATCGTAGTCGATATTTTCAAGAATTGTTTTAAAATATGGTATCACAGAAAACCAAATATATATACTTATGTCGCTGAAAGAATAAAAAATTTTTCTCAACATTAAACCTCTCCTAATCCCACTTTCTAGTTTTTCTCTCCAAATCTTTTCATAATTTCTTGTTAAAAATTTTTCTGTATAGTTTTTATTCTTAAAGGCCTTCAAGATAGAAAGCGAAGCTACTTCACTCGCTATCAAAGAATAAATTATTCCACCGCCTGTAAATGGTTTGACCTGCATAGCAGCATCCCCAACCAATAAAACTCTATTGCTCACTGTTTTCTTTATTAACCCGAATTTTATTATCCCACATGTATCAGGCTCTACGAAAGTTTTAGTCCTTTTTCTCATGAATTTTTTAAGATAGAGTAATGTGTTCTTTTTTGTGGCTAAACCTACTCTGGCATTTTTACTATCTAGCGGGACTACCCAGGCGAAAAAATTTGGTGCTATGTCTTCACCGAACCAAATTTCCATCCTATCTTTTTCATAATTTCCTTTCACGGTCGATTGTAAGCCAATAAAAAATTCTCCTTCTTCAAAAAGTCCAAAATTTTTTGCTACTGTTGAAAAAGCGCCATCAGCTCCTATAAGTATGTCACCTTCATATCTTCCTTTCGTCGTTTCTACTATAACTCTGTCATTCAGGACTTTGGCTCTAGTAAATCTTTCCCCAAACTTATATTCAGCACCATTACTTGATGCTCTTTCAAAGAGAAAATGATCCAACTTCACTCTATCTATCACATATAGCTTAGTTTTTGGTCTTAATTCGAAAGTTTTGTCTCCGAAAATAAAACTCCCGACTCTTATTTCGTTTAAAAAAATTTCTTCGTCTAGATTTGGTAAAATCTCTTTTATTCTTTGACTGACCAAACCTGTGCACTTTTTTGGCAACCCCACTTTTAAGTGTTCTTCTACAACCAAAACTCTCAAACCTTTCTTTGATAATATTTCTGCTACTCTATTACCAGCAACACCGGCACCGATTATTATCGCATTGTAAAACATCTTCATCTACCAAAGTTTCTTTTTTGTCTAGAATACCATTTTAAAATTTTCATGAATTCTTTCTTAGAGAAATCCGGCCATAAAGTTTTTGTAACGTATATCTCGGCATAACTCGCTTGCCAAAGTAAAAAGTTAGACAATCTTTGATAGCCACCAGTTCTGATGATTAAATCTAAAG